>DBGGTD010000249.1:0-13467 GCA_051162585.1 Elainellaceae cyanobacterium | reverse complement strand
AGCTTCGATGTAGGTGATTGTTTCAGGAGGCGTTTGGGCGATCGCTTGCGCTTCCATAATGACAGTGGCCTGCCCATCGACACTGGGAGCCGTATAGCCGACCTTCAACGAACCATCGTTGTTAATAGCTGAACCTTTAATAACCGCATGAATGTAGTCGCCATCATTCAGAGCCTCCTCCAGTCGTTTGAGGACAACAAGGCCAACACCATTTCCGGTGATAGAACCCTGGGCTTCAGCATCAAAAGCACGACAATGACCGTCGGGCGACAGAACGAGTCCGTTTTGATACAGATATCCTGTCACCTGAGGAACACGTACTGCAGTTCCACCTGCTAGCGCAATATCACATTCACCGTTCAGCAAACTTTGACAGGCTAAATGTGTAGCAACTAGTGAAGTGGAACAGGCCGTTTGGACATTAACGCTAGGCCCCCTTAAATTTAGTTGAAAAGAAACCCGAGTTGGTAGAAAGTCTTTATTATTACTCAGCAAAACTTGAAAAATATCGGCGAATTCAGATGTAGCGAAAGCCGGATACAGATGATTAAGCAAGTAAGTATTTATGCCAGATCCAGCATAAATACCAATTGCTCCTGGATAGATGTCAGGATTGTAACCTGCATTTTCCAATGCCTCCCAAGCTTGTTCCAAAAAGAGACGATGCTGCGGATCCATTATTTCCGCCTCTTTCGCAAGAATATTGAAAAATGGCGCATCAAACCATTCAACATCTGGCAAGATACTATTCGCCTTAACGTAATTGGGATGATTAAGTAAGTTGGCATTCACTCCAGCGGCGATTAATTCCTGAGAATCAAACCAAGAAATGGATTCTATGCCATTGCACAAATTATGCCAGAATGTTTCAACATTAGGAGCTCCTGGAAATCGGCAGGACATACCAATAATGGCGATTTCTGAACCATTGAAGCTGAATGACTGGGTCTGATTCATTGAACGCCTCCTTTAGAAGTATGTGTGGCTCTGTACTGCTTTCTCATTTGTCGAGTTTGAGCGATCGCAGATTGGCGCTCTTGACGATTTGTAATTCGATCTTGCGCTTTCTGAGCACAATTGATGTATTGATTAGATTGAGTAATGTAATTTGCTAGCAGTTTAATAGTTGGATACTGAAATAAATGCACAATTTCAAGATTTTGATTTAACTCCTTATTAAGGATTAGCTGCATCTCTACTAGAAGTAATGAGTGTCCGCCTAAATTGAAGAAATTGTCATTTACACTTACACCTTCCAACTGCAAAATTTCTTGCCATGCTGAGGCAATCTTTCGTTCAATTGATGTCTTAGGAGCGATATGGGTTGTGTCTGAAGCTGCTTGCCTATTGGGTTGAGGCAGAGCCAAACGATCAATTTTGCCATTGGGTGTCAACGGGAAGGCATCCAAAACGACGAATGCAGACGGCACCATATAGGCTGGTAGTTGACTTCCGAGAAACGGCTGCAACTCTCCAGGGATAGTTGTATCAGAAATTGAGAGGTCTTTAACAGGAACGACATAGCCGATCAGCCGTTTATTCTCACCTGCTCCTGCCTGTGCAACGACGACGGCTTCTTGTACAGCGGGATGAGTAACCAGCGTGGATTCAATTTCTCCTAGCTCAATTCGGAAACCGCGTAATTTGATCTGATGATCTCCGCGTCCCAGGTACTCGAGCGTTCCATTGGGTAAGAATCGTACTAAGTCCCCTGTTTTGTAGAGTTTACCTGCCTGTGGATGAGATACAAATTTCTCAGCCGTTAGTTTAGGACGGTTCAAATACCCCTGTGCAACTCCCATCCCGGCAATGTGTAGTTCGCCCGGTATACCAAGAGGAACCGGATGTCCTGAGGAAGCCAAAACATATACTTGCGTATTCCCAATTGGCCGCCCAATAGCAACCGTATGATTGAGTAACTCAGTGGCATCTACCTTGTGAACCGTAGACCAAATAGTGGTTTCCGTTGGGCCATATAAATTCCAGACGTTAGTCCCCTTTTCTAATAGTTGATTGGCTAAATCACGGGATAAAGCTTCGCCACCGCAAAGTATCTTGAGTTGGGCATTACCTTGCCACCCAGACGCTAGAAGCAAACGCCAGGTTGCTGGTGTTGCTTGCATAAAGGTTGCGTTAGAAGTTGTAAGATACCGGCTTAATTGCTGACCGTCCATTGCAACTTGGCGATTGGCAATCACAACGCGGGCACCTGTTATGAGGGGTAAAAAGAGTTCCAGTACAGCAATATCAAAGGATATGGAGGTTACGCTCAGAAGGATATCGCTAGGCCTAACCTGGAATTCACGCTGCATTGCAACCAGGAAGTTGACAACGTTTTTGTGGGTGACTTTTACACCTTTAGGTTGTCCTGTAGATCCCGACGTATAAATCACATAGGCCAGGTTATCAGGGCGTTTAGGTACCGTATTGCGATCGGGATTAGTTTGGTTAATAAGATCCCACTCAGTATCGAGACAAAGTACATGGGTTGGGTTGTCAGGTAGTTGGCTAAGGAGGTGTTGCTGGGTCAGTAAGACGGAAATCTGGGAGTCTAATACGATGAATGAGAGGCGATCTTTAGGATAACTGGGATCGAGTGGTAAGTAAGCTGCACCAGCTTTAAGAATACCTAGCAGACCAACCAACATATCTAGCGATCTCTCTAAACAAATTCCAACCAGAGTATCTGGTTTAATATTCAAGGTTTGCAGATAATACGCTAAACAATCTGCCCTTCGATTTAATTCATCATAAGTCAGTTGTTGACCATCAAATACAACCGCAACTGCATCGGGCGTTTTTTCTGCTTGAGCCTCAAACAGTTCATGAAGATCACAATTATGAGGGAAGTCTACCTGAGTATTATTCCACTCGGAAAGCAGCTGCTTTTCAACAGTGGTTAATAGATATAGCTCGCTGATACGTTGAGAGGGAGCCGCTACGATGCTCTCTAGCAATACTTCAAAATGCCCGATCAGGCGCTCCATCCTATCTGCCTTGAACAGATTTGTGTTGTATTCTAACCTTCCCATCAAGCCTGATTCGTGCTCAACTAGGTCTAGGCTTAAGTCAAACTTTGATGTCTTCGTATCGATCGGCGAAAGATCAATTGTAAGATCAGGAACTTCGACATGCATTGTCAGCGTATTGTGCAACGAAAACATTACCTGAAACAGTGGTGTATGACTCAGGCTTCGAACTATGTGCAATTCTTCTAGCAATCGTTCAAAAGGTAAGCTTTGATGAGCATACGCACCTAAGACAACCTCTCGAACTCGTTCCAATAGCTCCTGAAAACTAGGATCGCCTAACAGATTGGTTCGCAATACTAAGGTATTTACAAAGCATCCAATTAGTGGTTCTGTCTCAACTCGGTTACGATTAGCAACTGGTGTGCCGACCAGGATGTCTGCCATGCCCGTGTAGCGATACAGCAAAATCTGGAAGGCCGTTAATAGAGTCATAAAGAGCGTGACTCCAGATTGCTGGCTGAAAACTTTCAATGCTCTAGCAAGTGAGCCAGGTAGTCTAAATAATCGCGAACTGCCAGCGAAAGTCTGTACTGAACTTCGTGGATAATCAGATGGCAAATTCAATACACTTGGAGCATCATTCAGTTGATTTTTCCAAAAATCTAGATCGGCCTTTAAAGAAACCTCATCAAAATATTGCTGCTGCCAGATTGCAAAATCGGTGTATTGAACTGGCAGCGTAGGTAGTGATGCCGAAATACCTTTCGAAAAAGCTGTATACAGCACTTCTAATTCACGCATCAATATATTGACTGACCAACCATCCGCAATACTATGATGGAGCGTCAGTAACATTAAATGATTGGTTTCCTCTAGTCTTAAAAGAGTTAACCTTAGAAGCCGATCCTGATAAAGGTTGAAGGGTTTGCAAGCTACTTCCAAAATTGACTTTCGTATCTCAATGGCTCGCTCTTCATGAGAAAGGTCTTGAAGATCTGTGACAAACAGCGTGAACTCAGAAAAGGGAACAACTGTCAAGCAGACACGATTATTGTCTTCACAGAAACGAGAACGTAAAACACTGTGACGTCGGACAATTTCGTTTAGGCTTCGTTCTAAAGCAGTAGTATTGAGTACTCCCTGTAACTGTATCTTTACGGCAATGTTGTAGAAGGGATTATCGGGCTGTAGTTTCTGTAAAAAAAGTAGTCTAGTTTGAGCAAATGATAAGGGTAACTTCTCATTATGCAGACTTGGCTGGATAGGAGGCAAACTATCTTCTAAAGGTATTTTCAACGCTGCTTTAACCGTTATTGCAAGTTCGGCAACAGTTGGGGTCTCAAACAAATGGTGTAGGGACAATTCGATTCCAAAGATTGTTGCAATTCGAGTGATAATTTGTGTCGCTACTAAGGAATGTCCACCGAGTTCAAAGAAATTGTCATGGACGCTGATTTTCCTAATCCCTAAAACTTGAGCCCAGATCTCGGCAATGGTCTCTTCGATCGCATTACGAGGAGCAAATGATTCTTCCAAATTGTCGTGATTTGCATCAGGTTCGGGTAAAGACCGACGATCAATTTTGCCATTGGGTGTGAAAGGTATCGATTCCAGGGATACAAAAATCGAGGGAATCATGTAGCCGGGTAACATGTTTCTAAGCCACTGCTTTAGTTCAGAAGCATTAGGTATGGAGATATCTTGATAAACAAGATATGCGACAAGCTTTTGGTTATTGGGTTCATCTTCCCAAATGCTGACAACAGCTTGTTCCACAGCAGGGTGAGTCGTCAAAGCTGCTTCAATTTCTCCCAGCTCAATTCGAAAACCCCGGAGTTTTACCTGATGGTCAATCCGTCCCAGGAACTCAACATTGCCATCAGGCTGGTAGCGAACCAGATCGCCTGTCTTATAAAAATAGGAGGAGTTGGAGTCTGTTAGGTGGGCTAAGGTTTTCCCTGAGATAAAGGATTTTTTAGTGAGTTCAGGGCGATTGAGATAGCCTTTTGTAAGGCTAGTACCGCTTATGTAGAGTTCTCCAGGAATACCAACAGGGACAGGTTGAAGATGCTCATCAAGAATATGGAGTTGCACATTATTAATGGCTCGACCAATTGGAGGTGCCCAATGCTGATCGATGTCTGCAACCACCACTCCAGAAGTGGTCACAACCGTATTCTCAGTTGGGCCATAGTTGTTCACAACTGTGAAAGGTATTTCTTTAGACGGATATTGTCTTAATTTATCCCCCCCCACTAGCATCGTGCGTAATGCTGTTTGAGCTGACCAATCTAAAGATAGTAAAACTTCTGCAAAAGGAGTAGGAATAAAAGCGATTGTGATGGCTTTTTCTAAAAGCCAGCGTTGTAAATTCTCAGGTGATCGCAGTGTCTCTGGCTCTGCCAAATAGAGTGTTGCACCAGTTATTAAATAGGGGTAAATTTCCCAAACAGAGGCATCAAAGGCAAGACCGGCAAGCTGCGTAGCGCGATCGCAGGAAGTCACCTCGAAGGCAGAACAATGCCAGAATACGAGATTGAGCAGCCCTTGATGTAAAGCTAAAACCCCTTTGGGTTTCCCCGTTGACCCCGAAGTATAAATGACGTAAGCCAGGTTTTCAGCAACAACTTTGCTGGTCGGATTAGCTTTACTGGCTTGTTCGAAAACTTTAACGTCAGCATCCAAACAAATAATCTGTGTCTGAGAGGACGACAAAATAGGTGATAACTTTTGCTGCGTCAGTAATATCGTGACTTGGGCATCAAACAGCATGAAGTTCAAGCGATCTTGGGGATAAGCTGGATCAAGCGGAACATAAGCTCCGCCAGCTTTGAGAATCGCTAAGAAACCAATTACTAGCTCCAGCGAGCGCTCAAGACAAATACCGACCAGGCGGTTAGAGCCGATGCCTAACGTTTGTAGATAATTGGCTAACTGGTTTGAGCGTTGGTTTAGCTCGCGATAGGTGAGCCGTTGATCACCAAAGACAATCGCGATCGCATCAGGCGTTTTTTCTACTTGTTCTTCGAATAACTCATGAATGCAGCGCTGACACGAAAAATTAGTAGATGTATTATTGTTCCATTCTGCCAACTGCCGCCTTTCAGCACTCGTTAGCAAAGGTAAGTCGGACAGGCGCTGATCCGGATTTGCCGCGATCGCTGTTAACAACGTTTGAAGATGCCCCATCATACGCCTAATCGTGGCAGCATCAAATAGATCTGTATTGTATTCAAATCGGCCAATCAGACCATCTTCGGTATCTTGCATTGCTAAGTTCAAGTCGAATTTAGCCGTTGTGACTGGGGTTTCCCGCCGACTAAAAGTGAGATCGGCTAACTCTATGCTGTCGATCCCTAAGGTTTCTAAAACAAACACGACTTGGAATAACGGTGTATAGGAGAGATCCCGCTGTGGTTGGAGCTTTTCTACTAATAGATGGAAGGGTAAGTCTTTATGATTTTGGGCTTCGAAAATAACTTCCTGTGCCTGCTTTAGAAAATCTCGAAAGGAAAGATTCCCTGATAGTTGAGTACGAATAACCACTGTGTTAACAAAGAACCCGACCAGAGACTCCAGAATACGCCGATCACGATTAGCGATCGGCGTACCAATGCACAGATCGGTTTCATTGGTATAGCGATGCAACAGCACCTGAAAGGCTGAAAGGAGCAACGTGAACAGCGTAACTTCATTCTGCTGACTCAGTTGCCTTAAGCGTCTCGTTAAATCAACACCAAGCTCTAGAGTGAGTGCCTTTCCACGATTCGTTCGAATGGACTGGCGCGGACGATCAGTCGGTAACTGTAATAGGGGAGGCGCACCATCAAGTTTCTGCAGCCAATAATTCAAGTGTTTGTCCAGAACAGCTTCAAGTTGTTGCTGTTGCCAATAGGCGAAGTCAGCATACTGGATAGAGGGTTCTGGCAGTGGTGAAGGTTTACCCGCGAGGAATGCCTTGTAGAGGATGCCTAACTCTTCCATGATCACGCCGCTAGACCAACCATCTGCGATGAGATGATGCATTACGAAGAGCAACACGTGTGACTCATTTTGTCGGTGCAGAAGCGAGACACGAAAAAGTTGATCTTGTGCCAGATCGAAGGGATGCTGGAGTTCGGCAATCGTAAATTGCTCAATTTCTGTTAGTTGCTCGACTTCTATAAGATGTGAGATATCTACCTGAGCTAACAGGAAACTGTTGGGCGCTTGAATGACCTGAATTGGCCTTCCATTTCTGCTAACAAAGTTTGTACGCAGAATTGCATGGCGGAATATGATTTCTTGTAGCGATCGCTCTAAAATATCAACGTTAAGGTCCCCCTTCAACTCTACGGCAAAGGCTTGATTATAGGTTGCCAAATTTTCTTCTAGCTGATCGATAAACCATAACCCTTGCTGATTGAGAGACAGCGGCAGAACACTATCAGACGGGGCCAATGGAATAACTTCTGATATAGCACCAGAAGCCATCGCTGTCCGAGATAGAAACGATATGATTTCAGTCTTGCGTTGCGTTAACTCATCACGCAAAGCAACTGTGAGAATATCTTTAGGAGCATTGCAGCGTAGGCTGTTGCCCTCTAGCCAAAGTCTAATATCCTGTTCACTCAATTCGAGCAGGAATTCTTGAATTGACTTCATAATTCGATTTCCATCCGATTGGATAATTCCAAGTCAATAGGAGCTTGCAACTTCTGAGTAATCTGCTGGAATTGCTCAATAGATGTTGCTAGTGCTGAAAGCGTAGGAGTCTCTAATAAGCGTTGTACAGGTAAATTAATTTGCAGTTCTTCATGTAGTCGAGAAAGAACCTGAGTAGCTTGTAAAGAGTCTCCTCCTAAGGCAAAAAAGTTATCTTGTGACCCAATTCGCTCAATTTGCAAAATTTCTTGCCAAACATCGGCGATCAGCCGTTCCATATCGTTTTGAGGTACTACATAAGTAGCCTTTGATTGGGAACGAAGCCCCTCGAGTGTACTCAGCGATAAGCGATCAACCTTGCCGTTAGCCGTTAGTGGTAATGCATCAAGGAGAATAAATTGATTGGGCACCATATATTCCGGCAACTTTTTGTGCAGGAAATCCTGTAGCTCTCTGGATTGAAACTGTTTCACCGAAGACGGACCTTTAGCAATTAGGACATCAAAGCCAATATCGTCGGCAATTGAATCAGATTGATTTAGAAAGGTACTATTTTCAAATCCAAGATGACATAAGACGTTTTGCCATTTTTCTTTAGAAGGAATAGGATGCTCTGGCCGCAAAGTGATATCTTCAAAGCGCTCAAAGCCTTGCTGAAGCCCCATATTCAGATCAAAGGCAGGATGAAACTTTGTTTTCTCAATTGCTAGAAGCAACCCACTGGGGGCTAATAAATCACGAACATGCCGCAGCGAATCTTCGATTGATCGAGTATTATGCAGAACCGTTGCAGCAACGACGATATCAAATGAGTGAGGTTCATAGCCTTGCTGATAAGGATCTTTTTCAAGATCTAAGCGATTATACTCAATGAAGGAATAGTCAGTAAAGCGCTCTTTAGCTCTTTGTAAAAAGAAGTTAGAAATGTCAGTAAATACATAAGTTGTTCGATCAGATGGAAGCAGTGGAAATAGATGAGCTGCCGTCGATCCATATCCAGCTCCAACTTCTAGAACTCGTAATGGTTGATCTGGTTCTAGAGCTTTGAGATAAGCACTCATAATAGCTTTAGCGATCGCATTACAATCAGCAAACATTAGCTGATAAATTGCCTGAGTTTCATCGGAGGTATAAATTTCTGCCGAGTGAATTGTCTCAGTGATAATTGCCGCTAATTCCTTCAGAGGAGCTTTAGGCATGAGCGCAATCCAATCTTGCATGAATTTATCACTGCAAGATAATTTAGACTGCATATCTTCTGCCAGTGACTGGGAGACAGCTACGGGTAGATCAACAGTATTTCTAAAGTGCTTACCCTGTTGCTCTAACCATCCCACCGCGACTAGCGCCTTAAGTCCTCGAAGTAGCCATTTGCGATAGCGAGAAGCAATTTGGCAGCGTACCATTATCTCGCCTAGAGTGTATGCCTCTCTTATTGATTGATAAATACCTAGCTGTCGTAATGCTTTACAGACCGAAACTAGGTAAAGATGATTTTGATACTCCCAATAAACTGAGAACGTAGGTCGGTCAAGTTTCCAGAAAGTTTGTTTAGCTTGTTCACGTCCTGCTTGGATGAGGGCTTGCCATTGCTGCTGATTTTTTGAAGTGTCTGCTTGCAATGTTCTTAACAAATGGAACTCTTCATCAGCTTGAAGCACAATATAAGCAACAAGACATTGACTTCCATGAGGATCCTTTGGTGTCGTGACAACAGCACTTTTAACGGCCGAATGTTGCATTAATGCCGCTTCAATTTCCCCAGGTTCAATCCGATGCCCACGTAACTTTATTTGGAAGTCTACTCGCCCTAAAAATTCAATATTTCCGTCAGGTAAATAGCGGCCTAAATCACCTGTTCGATAAATGCGTTCGCCTGTAGAAGGGTGGTGGATAAAGTTGGCACGAGTTTTTTCCTCATCCCGCCAGTAACCCTTCGCTAACTGCACTCCAGCACAGTACATCTGACCCGGAACCCACACGGGACAGTCTTCTAACACATCATTCAGGATGTAATATCGTGAGTTAGCCATTGGCTGACCATATGGGATACTCTGCCAACTATGATCAACTTCTTCGATCAGGTATCCAATGTTCCAAATCGTTGTTTCTGTTGGACCACCGATACTCAGTATTGGTATCTGGGGAACTAGAGACCGTAACTGGTTTGGCAGCGAAACGGGTAGCCAGTCTCCACCCAAGATTGCTAACCGTAAGCTGTTAGATACGCTTATCGAATGGCTATTGGCATAGCTCACCAACATCTCCATCATGGCTGGGACTGAATTCCACAACGTCACCTGATGTTGCTTCAACAGGCTGACCCAATGAGCTGGATCTTTAACTGAGGCGGCGTCAGGTAGGACAATCGCTCCCCCAGCACTCAGAAGTCCAAAGATGTCATAAACTGACAAATCATGGTTGAGTGCTGTGAGCGCCAGAATGCGATCGCCAGCACCAATTTGGAAGCGCTGGTTCGTTGTAACAACAACATTGATAACGTTACGATGCGTAATCATTACCCCTTTCGGATTGCCTGTAGAACCAGAGGTATAGATGACATACGCTAAATCATCAGGGCCTTGAACAGGTGTCAGAGGCTCTGTAAGCTTACCCGTCAAGGAAAATTGATTAACGTCATTCACATGTAGACAGTTAGTTCCTGCAGGGTATTTCAGATGTTCTAACCAAGACTGGGTTAAAACAACATGCGCTTCGCTATTTTCTAATAAGTAAAGTAATCGCTCTTGAGGAAGCTCAGGATTAATCGGGACATAAGCTGCACCAGCCAACAAAGTACCCATGACAGCGACAATTTGTTCCCACCCCTTTTCCATCACAATCGCGACTAACTGGTTGGGGCGAACACCTAAAGTACGCAATTGATGTCCAACTTGATTTGATAATTCATACACCTCTCGATAGGTGAGGCGGCGGCGAGAGGAGATGACGGCATGCTCGCTTCCCCGGAGTTTTACTTGCGCTGCAAATAGCCGATGTAGCGTAGTTTCTGGAATGGGTGTTGATATAGCATTAACTTCAGAACGCTGGCTAAGTTGATGAGGTGAGGCGAATTGACGAGTGATCTCAATCCAAGCTGAACTAGATGTTGCCAACTTCTGGAGAAAGCTACAGTATGCGGCAAACACGTCGTCAATCAGCCCTTGCGGGAAGAGTCCTTCCACGACGTCCCAGTTAAACGTTAAAGTGCCTCTCTCTTCCCAAACCTGAACATCTATCCAAGCCTGAGAAGCCTGACTAATGCCGTATACTAGCTTGCCAAAATGACTGAAAGTGCGAGTTTCTTGTCCAAGTGAACTGAAGCCCAGCGTACTAGTGAAGATCACTGGCATAGCGCTAGGCGCAGCACCTCGCCTGCGAGATAATTCCCGCACTACACGCACACCACTGAAATAGCGATGCTCGAGATCTTTCCACAGTTGTTGTTGAAGCTGCACAGCCTGATCAGCAAAAGGTTTTGGAACTGAGTGATCAGCTTCCAGCAAAGTAACAGACGTGAAGTCCCCCAAAATATCGTTAACTTGGGGATGCATCGGTAGGCGATTGAACAAGGCAAGGTTTATTGTGAACCGAGGAGCTTTACTCCAAACCGCCAAAACTTCAGAAAAGGCTGCTAGCAATACTCCAGATGGCGTTAAGCCAGCTTGAGCCGCTCTCTGCTTCAATGCTTGCCAAACAGATGGCTCTAGCCCACTTTCGTATCGTCTACATCGATGGTATTGAAGTTCACTAGGACGCTTCGCTAGAGGTAAATCCGGCGCTGGCGGTAAGCTACTCAGGCGATTCAACCAATAGTCTTGCGATCGCTGATACTGTTGTGTATCTCGTAAGGACTGTTCGGCTAAGACATAGTCTCGAAATGAAATTTCAAGCGGAGGTAGTTCAATGGTTGGCGACTGATAAAGCTGAAACCATTCATCAAATAGCCGGAATAAGCTCCAAGCATCAAATATCTGCAAATCGTAGCTAATGTGCAGACAGACTTTGCCTGCGTCTAAACGCGTTGCTCGAAACTCAAATAATGGATAGTGATCAGCGGGTAATACTTGGTGGGACATTTGATGACGAATGTCATCGATTCTTGTTTTGACCACAGGTTCTGGCTGCGATCGCAAGTCTAATATCTCAATTTGATAGGGAGGGACTTTCTCCAGAACTTTTTGTTGTCCGTCGGGTAAGACGATCGCCCGCAACATATCATGGCGATCTATCAATCGCTGCAGTGCCCAGTTCAGTCGATCCAAATCTAAATCATTCGATTCAATCTCGTAATAGCCATGATTGGCAACCTCACCCAGTTCTAACGCTCCACTGCGCCCTACCCAAAAGGCATGCTGCATATCTGTTAAAGGAAAAGGTTGATAGCGATCTTGTCTTTGAGGTATTACGCTAGGCAGCTGATTGACGTCAGCATTTGAGACCTCACTATGTTGCTGCAATAGCAAAAGCAACTCTGCCTTATGCTGCTTAATAGAACTGCTTATATCTGGCGTAATAGCCCCATCAGGAGCGTCAACTTCCAACGCATCGCCACAAGTGGACAGTTTTATCCCGCTACTGGAAAGATAATTTAACAGTGAATGCAAGTCCATGATCGCACCCAATAAATCGGCAATCCACCTACTTTCTCACCAACCAACTAAATAGAGTACAACTTCCATTCCTACTAGCTTTAAAGAAGGAAGATAATCAACCTCAACATCACCAGAGCGCAGGGCTCTGAAATAGCTTCTGTGAATGAGCCAGACTTCTAACCATCAAAGAGAATTAGTACAAGCCACAATCCTAAAGCAACTGTTTCTTGCAAAGAAGAAGCTTAATTCAAATCTGTACTAAATCAGGCGTAGGCAACAATTAAAATCCTATCTCTGTTGGTTCAAAAATCTATAGCCAGAAAACGGTTGCCCTTGCTTTCTAGACCAAAGCCACAAGGTTATCATCAAATTGGCTTTAATACTTAATAATAAGATATCAGAAAGTATCAGCCTAATGCAAGTAGCCAAAATTTACTTTGGCTATGTTAAAAGGGGCAGTGATTTATTCCTCTAATTGATGGTCAAACATATCGATAATTCAAGTGACAATCAACTCTTCTAACGAGATTAAAAAAGCAGATTATCCTTTGAGTTTTCCATGGGTTAAACTGAATCATCAGATTTCAAGTTATAAAAAGCTTGCATTAACATTTTATGGACTATTCCAAGATGCCAACCTGCTATGAATGATTAGATTGGCATTTCGAATGCTAGGAATCCAGGAGAGCCAACGAAAATAACGCCAACGATTGGGATATGCCTGTAGCATCGGTAAAACATCTATCAGCGATAGACCCATTGCGTTGAGGTCTTGGCTATTCCTCACAAACCACTTCATAGGAGCTCCCAGCTGAGATGCTTTTTCTAAAGCTTTTCTGTTTTTTGCTCGCACAGTCGCGACATCTAAAACTAAACTTGATCCAGGAAAATTCCTTCTCAAAAGTTGAAGCACTTGTTTGACCTCAGCTTCTGAGAAATAATAAAATAATCCTTCAGCGATGAAAATAATATCTTCAGATGCGGCGTTGGGGAGATAATTCATCCAAGTGGGTTCCAAGACAGATCCTGCTAAAAACTGATGCTTTTCTGTCTCCGCATCAAGCTGTCTTCGGAGCTGAATAACTTGCGGCAAATCTAATTCAATCCAAGTTATCCCTTCTGATGCTACTCGATAGTAGCGGGAAGATAGACCTGAACCTAGTTCTACGACTAGGGCATTAGAACGAGCTGCAATGTGATTTTTCACAATATCATCAATCAACTTTGTTCTGACAGCGATCGCAACTTGATAATTC
>DBGGTD010000248.1:0-4155 GCA_051162585.1 Elainellaceae cyanobacterium | reverse complement strand
AGGCAGAAGGCAGGAGGCAGAAGGCAGAAGTAGAGGACAGAAGTCTGGTTGATTGACAAAACTTTTTGCAGCGGCAGTTGTAGACGCATAGCGGCTTCTCGAAGAGTAACTGCTGCTATATGGGCAAAACCCTCTCGTGGGTTGGGGACAGTCGGCGTAGGCCGACTTTGTAAGACTAGGCGCGGTTTTAACCGCCGGCCTCCGAAACTTTTGTCAATCAATTAGGGGCAGAGGCAGAGGCAGAAGTAGGGTGTTGTTAGCGCCAGCATAACGCACCATTGGGGCTGCCACAATCGCCGGTAGATCGTGTCGATTTTTGCTGATGTCTCGTGCAAATTCGGGCCAGTCTGGATCGATAATTTGACGCGTCAAAATGTCAACAGTATGCCCGTGTTTTTCCATAGCGATCGCCACATTTTTGACATAGACCCACTGCCCACCAAAGTCAGGATGCTCAGTCCAATGGCTGTCGCTGCGGTCAAAGTTGCCCTGAGGATTGAGAAATCCAATATGCATGACACTGTTTGCGATGAAGGATTCGCTCACAGAGAGATTTTCTGCGTTTATCAGCATCTTGATGAATCTTAATGCAAATTGATCAGAAATGCGTCTGCCCAGACGGAGATTTTGTGAGATGCCCAATCGTATAGCCTTGCGCTCTCAGGTTGGGACGTCGAACGTGTGTAGAACCTGTGCGCTGCGCGGCCATCAACACGACTGTGTGATCTCAATTCTGCGAGTTAGAGATGATAGGATCGGGGCGCTTGAGGCTATCGGTGAGTAGTATGCAGGAGTCTGAACACGATGAAATTCTTATTCATTTTGATGGGAAGTGGACTACTATTACTGTTGGTCGATCGCTCCGTCTGGGCTGAGAATCCAGACCATGTTCGTCAAGTACTGCAAACCAATAATTGTGAAAACTGCGATCTGAGTGGTGTGAACCTAAGCAACTTTGATCTAGAGGGAGCCAATCTCCAAGGCGCGAATCTGCAAAACAGTATCCTGAGCCATAGTCAAATGAGCCGAGCAAATCTGAGCAGTGCCAACCTGCAAGGCGCAATTTTGAGCGCGACCGACTTACGGGGAGCCAATCTGCAAAATGCTCAACTAACGGGCATGACTATCGCCAACTTCTGTAGGCTGTCTTCCTACAACTATCCTATGCAGAATGAGGAATGTCAGGTCATGCGAATGCTGAGCGCATTAGGCAGCGAGATTTGCAGGGATGAATATGGACTGTGGGCAATTTCAGAATTTCAGGAGACGATGAAACAATTTTGTGGGCGAGACGACGACCATCCATTTTTTCTAATTGACTTCCGCTATGGATCGGGCGGATCGAGCCCGTTTCTACCCATACGGTTGACTGGTGCAAACCTGCGTGAAGCCGACCTCAGCGGCTTAGATCTCGATAGCGCAGACCTCCGCTATGCCGATCTCTCCGGTGCAGACTTGAGCAACGCCAACTTAGCGATGACGTTGCTCATCGATGCTGAGCTAGATGGCGTATCGGGGGCCAATCTTGATCAGGCCATCCTGAACAAATCGGATGTGGCTGATCGGATATCGTCCTTGATGGAACCGCAGCGACAGCAGGCCATTGAATCAGAAGCGAGATCCTATGTTGGCTCGATGAATCGTGCTCAACAAGCTTACTACTTGGAGAGGGGAGAGTTTTCTGATACATTTGATGCCCTAGGACTCGGCATTGCTTCTGAAACAGAGTATTATCGCTACGACATCATGCAGGTTAGCGCGACTGGTGTGATGCAGATGGCAATTCCTAAAGCGGAAGGCCATACTAGCTATTTAGGAATCGTTGCTGTTTTTGCGGATGCAAGTGAACAAATCACTCAAGCTAGATTGTGTACTGCAACGGAACTACTGGGCGATCGCCTCGACTTGCCTCCTGTTGCTTCTCTAGTCGATGAAACCATTTCCTGTCCTGCAGGATTTGAGCCCTTTATTCAAGCGGTGCCTAGGCAAGTTCCACGCCGTAGAAGGGAAAATCTTAGACCTCAAATGCGTTAAACTTCAACTGTCTACTGGTTCCCTCTATGGAAGTTCATCATTACTAACTTGCCCGAATTCAGATCACTAAAGGTGTGTCCACTTGTGAAATGAGCCATTGAAATGAGCAGCGCTGCGTCTAGCTTGTTGAAAACCGGGTGGCTTTGTGGGGAAGTAGGGCGCGGCGGTGGGCGGCGATCGCCTCTGGATCAAGCGTTGCATTAGGACGGGATTCGAGTTGAAAATGATGGTGGCGATCGCACCCTCTCACCCGCATCGCACTAATAGGCGGTCCGGCAAGCTGTTTCACCTGAGATGACACATACCGAATGGCAAACCCAATGCGAACGCCATCGGTGAGGTTTGACCCCGAGGCATGGGCCAGTTGAGCATGGTGGAGCGAGAATTCCCCCGGCTTTAATTCAACACAAACAGCGGTTGATTCATCGATGGAGGCACGAATCGTTTGCCCGCGCGTGAGCATATTCGATTCAGAAATGGTTTCGTTGTGGTGAAGTTTGGTCAGATGAGTCCTAGGACTAAACCGCATACAACCATTGGCGACTGTGCTTTCCGTAATCGCCACCCACGCCGTTATTACATTAAGTGGTTCAAGTTGCCAGTAGTTGGCATCCTGATGCCATGAAATGAAGCGGGGGTCATGGGGCTGTTTGATGAATAAATCGCCACCCAGCACAAATAGGTCAGATCCCAAAATCACCTCAACTGCATCGAGGATGGCAGGATGACGAATCAACTGGTCAAGCCAGGGAAACAACAAATAGGCTTTCTGAGTCCACGGACAGTCAAGCTGAGACAATAGACATACCGCCTGGGGAGCTTGGCTTGCCCTGATCACCTCTTCCCCATGTGCTGCCTCGCTTTCAGTGAGTGCCGAAATGGGAAATACAAAACCAACCTGATGGAAGTCTAGAGTCCAAGGCGAATTAAGCAGCTTTGGCATTCATCAACCTGCCTAGAGAGTGTGATTAAAAACCTGCCTAAAGAATTTGCTTAAAGGATTTGAGACAAGAATTTCTTCGATCGCTCCTCTTTGGGATTGTTGAAAAACTCATCTGGCTTAGCTTCTTCAACGAGCAAGCCGCTGTCCATAAGGACAACGCGATCGGCAACTTCGCGCGCAAACCCAACTTCATGGGTGACGCACACCATGGTCATGCCTTCGCTGGCAAGCTTACGCATTACGTCGAGCACCTCACGCACCATCTCAGGGTCAAGCGCAGAGGTGGGCTCATCGAAGAGCATCACCTTAGGCTGCATTGCCAGTGCCCGGGCGATCGCCACCCGCTGCTGTTGACCGCCTGATAGCTGCCCCGGATACTTTTGAGCTTGTTCTAAGATGCCAACCCGTTCTAAAAGCTGCATTGCCACCTCTTCAGCCTTCGCTTTGGGCCAGCGCCGCACCCAAATGGGAGAGAGCGTCACATTTTTGAGCACCGTTAGATGCCGAAACAGGTTGAATTGCTGAAACACCATCCCTACTTCTCGCCGGACTGTTTCAATATCCTTTAGGTCATGGGAAATGCGAATACCATCAATCTCAATGCTGCCCTTCTGATACGTTTCTAGTGCATTAAAGGTCCGAATGAAGGTTGATTTTCCTGACCCGGATGGCCCCATGATCACCACAACTTCACCCTTGTTGACTGTGAGGCTTGCCCCTCGCAAGACGTGAAAGTTGTTGTCATACCACTTTTCGACATCCTTCGCAATAATGATGGGTTCTGAACTCGACTTAACTGAATTGGTATCGGTTTGAGCTTGTGTCATCGATTCGAATCCTGTGCAGTACAACCAGAGCCTTGTTCTGGCATGAAGCTAATCATGGCCTTCAAACACTAATCTCTATCTCGTTTTCTGTTCGTTCTACGAAGACCTCAGCAGGCGGGTAGAATCAAATAATAGGATGGTGGCGATCGCATAACCCCTGCAAGCACTGGTTTAATGAACGAAACCTACGCCACACAGACTTTACATTGAATATCGTACCAACGAGAATAATTTCCCTTGTTTAGTAGGTTAAAACGATTCACGGCAATAAACTGTTAAGAATTACACCTGAGACCCTTTATTTTTCCCTTTATTTCTATCGTTGTCCGACGCCTAGCTGATTCTCAATTC
>DBGGTD010000247.1:0-3574 GCA_051162585.1 Elainellaceae cyanobacterium | reverse complement strand
GTGCACGGTAGCAGACGCGATCATCCACAATTTCTGCCGATTCCCAAGGGGGGCAAAGAAACCTGACGGTTTCCTCGTTTGCAGTGTTCTTATTGTAGAACTCGCTTTCTTACAGTGACCCTGAATTCACCTAATTGACCTCGACCCACTGGATTTGCCTCCCTGATGCGGTCCTCGCCCAGAAAAAAGCGGATTAGGCAAGCAGTCTTTACAAACCCTTTAACAAATCTCTGAGACCTTTCCTGATTCCTTCAAGAAAATCAACGATCTGCTTTGTATCTTTGAATAGAACGAATACTTGATTAGGGCGATCGGGCGATCGCGAATGGTTGAAGAAACTATGAATAATCTTTCACCTCAATCCCAGGGCAGACAATCTCGTCTCCGTTTCCTCAATCCAATCCGGAACTGGCTCGACGACTTTGAAATCCGCAATCCTAAAGTGGCTCGTCTCATTTCTAGAACGATTCCTGCTCAATGCCCGTTTGAGCGAGATATCACACTGTTTGGGCATGTTATCGCCCATATCCCACCACTGTGTAAGCTCAATCCTTTATATGAGCAGTTTGTCGGTCTGCGCTTCCGATCGCTCTGCTATCTAGTCGATGAATGTGGCGAAGATATCCAGTCGTTTTGCTAATCATCACAAACCGATTTCTTCAATCTAAATCAATCTAATCAAATGGATGAGTTCTATCATCTCGTTCAATCTGCAACGAGAGAGCAGCGGCAAAATTTAGGACAATTAACAGGTTCAACATTTGGCAGCTCCCCCGAAACGCTATGCAATCATATTCGATATCTCAGTGCAGGCGGTGTCGGGCAGCTTTTCTGGGATAAGTCTTGGAAACAAGTGGTAACAGATGTCGCAGATCATGTTCAGATTGATTGGGACAGCGCCCTCAATGGTCGGCAATGGAGAGAATTAGATACGCCCGAAATCGAGACGGCTGTAATTGCCAAACTAACTCAAACGATACTAGACCAGGTCTCGTCAGAGCAGCGTCAGCAAATTTTGAGAGAACTGAGACGAGAGACAGATGATCCTAAGCTTGAAAGTTTCATCGTTACTGGAAGCTTAATGTCAGCCGCGAAGATGAGTGGCTTCGGAGTCTATTTACTAGCCAGCACAGTGCTAGGCAGTTTTACTAATGTATTGGGCATCACATTGCCGTTTGCTATTTATTTAGGCATGAGCCAAACCATCGCAGTAGTGTTAGGGCCTGTCGGGTGGGCAGCACTTGCAGGCGGAATTCTTTTTTCGCTCAATCAACCCAACTGGAATCGCCTGATTTTAGCTGTAGTATGTGTTTCTATGATTCGAAATTCACCCAGCTGAGCAGCTAAAGCGGATAAGGCAAGTCGAGAAAGAATTGAATTTTGGCGTGCAAGAGGAATTCATGTCAAATCGTGAATTCCAGCATTAATGAGATCCCCGGCTTCTGCGTTGATACCTCAACGGTTGCTAGGAACCCCATTGAGAAGCCGGGGATCTAAAGAACTTCACGATAAACTCTGCGATCATATTGTTAAGAGATTTTGCATGGAAAAATCTCTCTATTATTGATAGCTCTAAGTCAATACATAACCAAATGACATGAACTTTCGTAACCGCCATAATCGTTAGGAGTTATGGCTAAGTTAAGCTAATGATCAAGCAGTTAGAATCGCTTCAAGAGAAACCAAGCAGTTAAATCAATAGCTGCGGCATCTGCTGTTTGTTTATGATTTTTGAATAGAAAGGAGTGAGTGATTTATGAGTGAAAAAGTCTCCTCTAGATCACGGAATGTGGCGATCGTAGGTCTTTATCTCAGTG
Source organism: Elainellaceae cyanobacterium (assembly GCA_051162585.1). Taxonomy (GTDB): domain Bacteria; phylum Cyanobacteriota; class Cyanobacteriia; order CAZCXK01; family CAZCXK01; genus DBGGTD01. The sequence continues at coordinate 1,757 of DBGGTD010000247.1, read as the reverse complement.
GTAAAACGTCGCTTCTTGAAAGTTTGCTCTCTGTGAGTGGAGCCATATCTCGTAAAGGAAAAGTCGTTGATAAGAATACTGTAGGAGATGGCACGCCAGAAGCCCGCGATCGCCAAATGACTGTGGAAGTAAATGCCGCTAGTACTGAGTACGGCGGCATTCATTTTACGTTTTTAGATTGTCCGGGTTCAGTTGAATTTGCCCAAGAAACATACAACACTCTCATCGGAGTTGGCGCTGCAATTATTGTTTGTGAACCTGAAATTGAGAAGGTTTTTACCTTAGCTCCCTTATTTCAGTTCTTAGATAAATGGGAGATTCCCCATCTCATTTTTATTAACAAGATGGATCGCTCCTATGTCAATTTTGCAGAGCTTTTAAATACCCTAAAATTAGTGTCGAGTCGTCCGCTCGTCTTGCATCAATATCCAATTGGTCAAGTAGAAGACTTAACAGGTTTCATCGATCTCATTACTGAGCAAGCCTACCATTACCATTCAGGTGCTCCTGCCGATCCGGTTCCCCTGCCTGACCATCTTAAAGACCAAGAACATGCTGCCCGTGAAGCAATGCTAGAAACGTTGGCAGACTTCGACGACCACCTGCTAGAAGAACTCCTCGAAGAAATCGAGCCATCCCAGGATGAAATCATTAATGATTTGAAACTAGAACTCGGAGCCGATTTGATTGTTCCAGTCTTAATCGGTGTGGCAGAACAAGATTTTGGAGTCCGCCCTCTACTAGATGCATTGGTGCGAGAGGCTCCTGAGCCAGCCATCACAGCTGAGCGGCGCGGCATTTCCGTTGAGCCGGAAGAGCCACTTGCGCAAGTGCTCAAAACCTACTTCACGCCTCAGGGGGGCAAATTGTCTCTAGTACGAGTTTGGCGCGGCACACTAACAGACGGCATCGTTCTCAATGGAGTTCGTCCTAGTGGCATTTATCAACTCATGGGTCAACAGCAGCAGAGTGTGAATGAGGCTGGCATTGGCTCCATTGTCGCATTGGGGCGTCTAGATGGCATAAATACTGGAGATACACTCAGCCCTAACAGCGGGCAAGAGCAACCTTTGCCCACTGTTGAGCAGCTTAGCCCAGTCTATGCGCTAGCGATTGTTTCTGAAAATCGGAGCGACGAAGTTAAACTGAGTGGCGCTCTCAACAAACTAATTGAGGAAGATCCATCCATTAGGTGGGATCAGCATGGCGATACCCATGAAGTAATTTTATGGGGACACGGCGAAATTCATTTACAAGTTGCACTCGATCGCCTGCGCCGCAAACATAATCTGACGATGACGTCTCATTTACCCCATGTACCATACAAAGAAACCATACGTCGTCCTGCTCACTCCATCCATGGACGCTATAAACGCCAATCGGGTGGGCATGGTCAATTTGGCGATGTCTACCTCGATATCAAACCGTTAGGACGAGGCGAAGGGTTTAGCTTTAGCGAATCTATTGTAGGGGGAGCCGTTCCTAAGCAATACATTCCTGCTGTTGAGACGGGAGTTCGTGACTATCTTAATCAGGGTCCGTTAGGATTTTCAATCGTCGATGTTTCGGTCAATTTGACTAACGGTTCGTATCACAGCGTAGATAGCTCGGAGCAAGCGTTTAAACAGGCTGCTCGCCTTGCAATGCAAGATGGCATGGTGAAATGTGAGCCAAGTTTACTAGAACCCATCTTGGCAATTAAAATTTCCGTTCCATCAGAATTCACCTCCAATGCGCTGCGCCTCATTAGCACTCGC
>DBGGTD010000246.1:0-5040 GCA_051162585.1 Elainellaceae cyanobacterium | reverse complement strand
GGGTACATAAGCACCACCAGCTTTGAGAATACCCAAGAGTCCAATCACCATCTCAATCGATCGCTCCACGCAGATTCCCACCAGTAACTCTGGTGCCACGCCCAGCTTTTGCAGGTAGTTTGCTAGTTGATTCACCCTAGCGTTCAGTTCGCGATAAGTCAGTTGCTGGTTCTCAAAAACTACAGCAGTTGCATCTGGTGTCCGCTCTACTTGTGCCTCAAAAAGCTGATGGATACACAAATCTTTGGGATATTCTGCCTGAGTATTATTCCAAACCACAAGCTGTTGATGCTGCTCTGCTTCTGATAAGAGGGGTAACTCCGAAAGGCTTTGGTCGGGATTGACGACAATACCCTCTAGCAAGTTGCGAAAATGCCCCAACATCCGGGTAATTGTGGCATCTTCAAATAGGTCAGTATTGTACTCAAATGAGGCGGTTAGTTCTCCCTGTGTGGTTTCAATAATCAGTCTTAAATCAAACTGCGAGGTCCGACTTTCTACCTTTAACTGGTTTAGGGTTAAACCAGGAATTTCATCAAGCTGCGGAGCATGTTGGAAAGTAAATGACACTTGGAATAGGGGATTATAACTGACATCCCGCTGGGGTCGAAGTGCCTCCACCAACTGCTCGAATGGTAAATCATGATGAGCATAAGCTCCTAATGCTACCTGACGTACTCTACCTAGCAGTTCTCGAAAACTGGGGTTTCCTCCTAGGTTGGTACGCAATACCAAAGTGTTGATAAAACAACCAATCAGCCGTTTGAGTTCGCTGTGATTGCGGTTGGCAATGGGTGAACCTACAGGAATATCATCTTGTCCTGTGTAGCGATAGAGGAAAGTTTGGAATGCCGCCAGCAGCAGCATAAATAGGGTGACACCCTCTTGATGTGAGAGCGTTTGAAGCTTGTTAGTCAGGGTTTTGGATAACTCTAGAGATTGGCTTGCACCTCGAAAAGTCTGAACGGATGGTCGCGGATGGTCTGTAGGCAGTTGTAAGATAGCCGGAACACCCTCTAGTTGTTGTTTCCAGTAGTTAAGTTGAGTTTCTAGCTGCTCTTTTTGAAGCCATTGCCGTTGCCAGTAAACAAAGTCTTTGTACTGAATGGGCAGTTCAGGTAAGGGCGAGGCTTTTTCGGTCAAAAATGCTTTGTAAAGCGCTGCCAACTCCTGGATGAATACCTCTGCCGACAATCCATCCAAAATAATGTGATGCATGGTTACGAGAAGCCTGTGTTCCTGTTGACCTAAACGCATCAGTTTGGCACGCAACAGCGGTTCCTGCGTTAGGTCAAAAGGCTGCTGACTCTCTTGAGTGGCAAGACACTGCACCTCAGACTCGCGCTCTAATTCAGGATAGTCTTGGTAATCAACAACCGACAGACTTAGCCTTAAAGAAGGAGCAATAATTTGAACGGGTTTACCATTAACGAGAGAAAAGTTAGTTCGTAGAACTTCGTGACGACGCACCATTTCATTCAAGCTGCGTTCCAACAACGCCACTTTTAGGGAGCCTTCCATACCAATGGCAAAGGAAATGTTGTAGGCAGGATTACCAGGCTCTAACTGATCAAGAAACCATAGCTGCTGCTGGGCAAAAGAGAGAGGATGAACATTCGTGGCTGTCTGGACTTTGGTGAAGGGAACTGAGGGGATGAAATCTGCCGTTGCCAGTTGAGCGAGTATCTTGATTGCTAAATGTGCAAGACTCAAGCCTTCAAAGAAGTCCGCTATCGATACAGTGACTTCCAGGTCAACTTCAATCCGGTTTTTTAACTCAAAAACCTTTAAAGAATCCAATCCCAAACTGCTTAAGGGTTGCTGGAGGTTGACTTGGGACGATGGTATTTGCAGCACCTGCGCTACCAATTCCTGAAGATAAGACTCTAGAAGTAACTGGCCTTCACGCGGCGGGAGTGTTAGGAGAGCATCGCGATTAAGACTATGAGTTGTTTCTACAAAATCAGCAACGTTCAAAATGCTGCTGCCGATGACACTCAGATTGTCGTCCAAGAACTTTGCTTTACAAGCACGGCGCTGAATCTTGCCACTAGAAGTCTTGGGAATACTTCCAGGCTTAATTAAAACCACCCCATAAACTTGCACCTCATGTTCTTCAGTAACTGCCTGACGAATGGCTGCGGTAACTTCCTCGACATTCGGTTTGGCGCGAAACTCCAATTCTTGCACGACTACCAGCCGTTCTTCACTGTCCACCTCTACCGCAAAGGCTGCACCACTGCCGAGTTGCAAGGACGGATGGCTATGTTCTGCGGTTAGTTCAACATCTTGGGGATAGAGATTGCGACCACGGATGATAATTAAATCCTTAACTCGACCTGTGACGAATAATTCCCCATTATGCAGAAAGCCCAAATCACCTGTCTGTAAAAATGGTCCTTCCCCTGTATCAGCGAGATGTGCTCTGAAGATTTGCGCTGTCTCTTCAGGACGCTGCCAATATCCTTGTCCAACACTGGGACCGGACACCCAGATCTCACCCACCTGATCCGGGGCACAGCGAGTTAAGGTCTCAGGATGGGCAATCACAATCTGCTGTTGGGGAATGGCTCGACCACAACCGACCAGCGACTGAATCTCACCCGGTACAGGGATATCGATTGCCGCATCCACGATCCGATGTTGCTCTAGGGCTATCTTTTGTACCGTCTGAATAATAGGAGGATAAGCATAATGCCCTCCAGACACCATCAGCGTGGTCTCCGCCATGCCGTAACAGGGATAAAAGGCTTCCCGGCGAAATCCACAGTCCGCAAATTCAGCCGCGAATCGCTCCAACGTTTGAGACCGCACTGGTTCTGCCCCATTAAATGCGACCCTCCAACGGCTTAAGTCCAAACTTTGCCGCTGCTCTGCCGTAATTTTTTGAATACACAACTCATAGGCAAAATTGGGAGCACCGCTGGTTGTGCCTCGGTACTGAGAAATCGTCTGCAACCAACGATAGGGACGCTGCAAAAACGCAGCGGGCGGCATCAAGATGCAAGGAAACCCGCCATAGAGTGGCTGCAAAATGCCACCAATGAGTCCCATGTCATGGTAAACCGGCAACCACGAGACAAACACACTTTCTGGTGAATGTCCCATCAGTTCGTAGGTCACAGTCGCATTATGCAGTAGATTACCGTGACTCAGCATTACGCCTTTGGGAGTACCTGTCGAGCCAGACGTATATTGCAGAAAAGCCAGAGTATCTGACGCAATGGCGGGAATTCGCCAATTTGATGCAAGGGTTTGATCTAGATCATCCGTGGTCAACCATCGTAACCTCTCCAGAGCAGCCCTTTCCGTTAACAACGACCTTACCTTCGGGAGAATGGTTGTGGTGGTTAAGGCGATCGCGGCTTGAGCATCAGAAGCAATCGCTAGGACTCGAGGGGCATTGCGGCGATTGCGTGGAGGATAGGCAGGTACAGCCACCACTCCAGCATAAAGGCAGCCAAAAAAAGCGGCAAGATATTCTAGCCCCGGCGGATAAAGCAGCAAAGCCCGTTCTCCACAAAAACCTAGTGCCTGGAGTTGAGCCGCAATGGCTCGGCTCTGTTGGTCTAGCTCTCGGTAGGTTAGCTGGGCAGGTTCGATCTCTCCATCCTGTAGGAAGGTGAAGGCGGGTTGTTCAGGCAGATGTAAAGACCTGGTACCCAAAAGATCGACCAATGTGGAACCATGCGGGGATAGTTCTGGAACAGGATGACAAGCATTCACCATTTGATTGTCCTACTCGATTGACCTTAGGGTCTGGAATACAGCTATGCGATTTCAAATCAGTTCCTTTAAGGTCTGAGATAGGTGACTTTTAGCTATTTGTCTGCTTGATTCGTCTCACTTCCAACCAATGCTCTAGAGCTTCTCTACGTTGCTGAGCAATCCGTGCTCGTTTCCGAAAATCGTCACCCGACGGGCAAAAAGCGATGATTTCACGATCGATTTGGCAACACGCTGTTCCAAATCCAAAAGGATTGACGAACGACTCAAGGAATCCAATTCGACGTTTTCCTGGCTTGACTAAACCAGGTTGTGCAAGAATTGCACAACTTCAACTCATTAAATCACGTTTTCCAGGTTCAAACGCTTCCCAGGGGAGGCATATTCGCTACGTAACATACTAAATGGCTGACAAGCGTATCAACAGTTAGACGATCGCAGCTTAACTGCCAATCCTTCTGGGGGCAAAAGGGAACAAAACCTAAGTACAGTATTTTGAAATGTACTTGACTTCATTAAGATACCAATAGTGCGACTATTTAGCAATAGCCTTTCCATATTTTCCAGATCTCTTAAAATTTAAATCACTTAAAAGCTGAAAACTTTGCATTTTCGTTGGTCTAGCAAAGCTATTAAACCGGCAACAAAAGATCATGCATCATAGAAAGGGAAACAAGAGGGTGTAAAGAACTTAAAGGATGGATGCTCGTACACTTTCCATTGAAGTCCAAACCTATTTGCGACAGCAAGCGATTCGGTTACGTCAGCAGGGGCAGACGTTTATTGCCATCGGCACTGCCTTGGGTGTTCATCGCAATACCGTGTCGCGGTGGTGGAACCACTATCAGCAAGAAGGAGTGGCAGGACTCTATCAACAGCAACGGGGACGCAAGGAAGGGGAGGGACGACGATTGAGTCAGGAGGATGAAGCTGATGTCCAAGAGTTGATGGTGGAACACGTCCCTGAGGAGTTAGAGATTGATAGTGCCTTGTGGACCCGGCGAGCGGTACAAACCCTGATTTTGAATTTGTGTGGAGTCAAACTGCCGATTCGCACTGTTGGGGAGTATCTCAAGCGGTGGGGGTTTACCCCTCAGAAGCCGTTGAAGCGAGCCTATGAGCAAGACCCGAAGGCCGTCAACGACTGGTTGGAGCGGATGTATCCAGCCAGTGTGAGCCAAGCCCACCAACAAGGGGGCAGGGCTAATTTATTGTGTGAGCTGTAAAAGCTGGGGAAGATCGTGCGCGAGCATCGTCAGCCCTTCGGTGATAGACGAGAAGCCGTTGCAGCGCAAGAGATTAATCACAATGTTG
>DBGGTD010000245.1:0-4206 GCA_051162585.1 Elainellaceae cyanobacterium | reverse complement strand
CAATTAACTATAGACCCCATAAAACCCTGCGCTGCGCTGCCCGCGCAGGGTTTTGAATTTGGTTTTTAATTGTGCCGAGGTACTTAGAAGATTGGCATAAATTAGGTAAAATCGACCATTACTATGCACACTGATTACACCATCACGACCAGGTGCTGGCGTGTATGTATGGCTATAAAATCAATCCAGGCTGTATCAATTGACAAAACAAATGCGCGATCGCCAGCACAGCATCTCATGGGGGTGGATAAAGACTGTCCAGTCAACGAGAACCACACTCATCATCTGGTTTTGTTTGAGCCTGACATTCGTCGCAATCTATAGCCTGTCTGCCTTGCAGCAAGCCTTTAGCGCTGAATACGTTGTGCAAGATGACGCGCGGCAGCATGTGTTTTGGATGCAGCGCTTCCTCGACCCCGATCTGTTTCCAAATGATTTGATAGCCGACTATTTTCAGTCTGTTGCGCCAGTGGGCTACAAAATGGTCTATCGTGCTGCAGCAATTTTAGGGCTTGATCCGATTTATGTTCACAAGATTTTGCCCGTAGGATTAAACCTGATCACGGCGGTATTTTGTTTTGGGGTGAGTCTAGCGATTTTTCCTGTTCCAGCGGCGGCATTTAGTTCGACTCTTCTGCTCGCTCAAGGACTCGGACTCACGGATGCGATTGTCTCAGGAACGCCCAAAGCGTTTATTTATCTGCTGTTTTTGGCGTTTATGTATTACCTTCTGAGAAGAAAGCTGCTGCCGTGTTTAGGAGCGATCGCCCTTCAAGGGGTTTTCTATCCTCAACTGGTTTTGATCTCAGCAGGCGTGCTAGTTCTGAGGCTGTTTTGCTGGCAACAATGGATACCCACCCTGACACCAAATCGGAGCGATCGTTATTTCGTCATGGCAGGACTAATCGTTACCGTAGTCGTCATGTTGCCCTATGCGCTTCAGACTAGCGAATTTGGCCCGGTGATTTCGGTAGCAGAGGCGAGAGATTTGCCCGAATTTTCATTGCCGGGGTCGCGATCGCGCTACTTTTATGACGACGATCCGGCAACGTTTTGGCTAAAAGGGCGGAGCGGTTTACGATTTGCTTCAGCTCTCACCCCCGTCACCAATGGATTGGGGCTGGCTCTGCCAGTCTTGCTAGCGTTTCCGAAAACCTTTCCCCTGATTCAACGTCTGAATCGAGGAATTTTTCTACTTCTACAACTACTCGTCTCCTCTCTGGTGATGTTTGGTGCAGCCCATGTACTACTGTTTCGGCTGCATTTACCGAGTCGCTATACGCAGCACAGCTTTCGGATTGTGCTCAGCCTTGCGGCTGGGATAGTGCTGATCACGCTGGTTCATGCTGGATGGACGTGGGCACGAGCCTCATCAAATGCTTCGTCCCATACTCCAAGAGTTCTCAGGCGTGGAATTGCTCTCGGCATGACGCTTATGCTCGGTATTCCACTAGTATTTTATCCGAGCTTGGTAGATACTTTTCCGATTACGGCCTATCAGATTGGGCGATCGCCTGATCTGTATGAATATGTGCGATCGCAACCCGCTGATACCCACATTGCGTCCCTATCAGAGGCAGCCAATAATCTACCTACGTTTGCCGAGCGATCGATTCTGGTCGGCAGCGAATACGCTATCCCTTATCATATCGGCTACTATCAACCGTTTCGCCAACGCGCCACTGACCTGATTCGGGCACAATACAGCCCCGATTCTCAAGACCTGAAAGAATTTATCGATACTTACAACATTAGCCTTTGGCTCCTTGATCGAGGTGCATTTAAGCCCAGCTATGTCAATAATCAAGCTTTTATTCAGCAGTATCCCGATGCAGCCCAAGAATCACTCATCTCTCTTCAGAAAGAAACACCCGCTCTGTTGAGTGTGGTAAAACCCTGTACGGTGCTAAAACCGAAAGGGCTAATCTTGCTAGATACCCAATGTGTGGTTGATCGGCTTTAAGATCGTAGATGAGGCAACCACGTACGTCTTGCATCAAATGCTGAGGGCAAGTTGTAGTTGAGGTTCTGGCTTTGCTTCTTCGGGCAATGGCTCTGGCTCAGCCTGAATCGCGGGGCAATAGCGGGCATAGGCGCAGCGATCGCATTGAGTGCCTGGAAACGGCTGCCAGCGGCGATCGTGGCGGAGCTGAAGCGCTAAATCGCTAATCACAGACTCTACATAGCGCCGATGGTCTGGCGTGGCGTCATAACTGACGCGATCGCCCGTTCGCAGATAAATCAAGCTCATGCGCTTCAAATGCTTTTGATAGCGTTGCTCCAAAGCCAAATAATATAGCCCAATTTGCAAATCAATTTCGTCTGTGTCGACAGGTTCTCGTTCCTTGGTCGACTTGTAGTCGATCAGCTCTAGCCCGTCATCTAGATAATCGAGCCGATCGTACCGCCCTGACAGCACAAACTCTAGATTTTGAGCGCGCAGCAGCCCCTGGATTCGCCCCTCAACGGCTAGCGGTCGCCTTAGAGTCCCTTGATTTGCAATAAAACTGTTATAGTAGCGCCTTAAAATCGATCGCCCTTCTGTCATTTGTGTGGAGGTTAACCCGCCTAGCTGCTGGTTCCAACATGACTCCACCCATTCCAGCTTAGGAACCGCATCTTTATAGTGCCAATCTTGATAAATCTGGGCTAGCGCTTGATGGAGTGAGTTTCCTAGTGCGGCTGAGCTAAAAAACGCAGCCCCTTGGATTTTGCGTTCATATCGAAAATAATACGCTCTGGGGCAGCGGTAGTAGGTTTGCAACTTAGCGGCAGAAATGGAGTACGGCATAAGCACACAAATGAAATGGGGAGCTAGTCGATTAGACTAACTATCTATAGGTGCGACCTCTTCATCATGCCACTAAATATGGAGTCGGTCTAGGTTCATGTGTATTGATCTAGCTAAATGTGGAGGACAGCTAAAAAGGCAGAAGACGGAGGGCAGAAGGCAGAAGGCGGAAGGCAGAAGGCAAGAAGAAAACAAGAACCTTGAACTGGGGCGATCGCCTCTTCTCTCCTTTGCTTTTCTCTTATCTCTTTTCCTTCGCCTTCTGTAGCAGCTTAGCCACGACGAATATTCATACAGCACCATTCTTGCCTACGCCACAGGGTCGCTACAATCCAGCCGTATTGCTCTAGCGTATCGGCTACGGGCTTTGCCTGGTCAAGCAAAATTCCGCTCAAGATGCCCCACGTCGTTGGCTTAGAAATTTCTCCCATCTTAGGAATCAGATCAATAATGCCCTCAGCCAGAATGTTGCACATGATGCCGTCTACTGGAACATGTGCCATTTCCATAATTTGCTCGATACTGCCCTTTCGAGCTATCAATTGCCGAGAATTGATACGGTTCAAATCGCGATTGCTGCGCGTCGCCCGCACTGCCATGGGATCAACATCGACGGCATAAATCTGGTATGCGTCTAGGAGAATTGCCCCGATTGAGAGAATCCCAGACCCACACCCGATATCAGCAAGCACGAGATCGCCCGGATTAACGGACGGGTCGAGGCGCATTTCTAATGACTCCAGACAAAGCTGTGTGGTGGCATGCCCACCTGTGCCAAATGCGGTTCCCGGATCGAGGCGAAGCACCCGGCGATCGGTATCATCGGGAATTGGTAGCCAGGCGGGATTAATCAGGAAGCGATCGCCAATCGTTTGAGGATGCCAATAGGTTTTCCAACTGCTCGCCCAATCCTCTTCATCAATCAGCTTCCACTGCACAGTCGGAGTTGGCATATCTGCACACAGCGCATCTTGATAAATCAGCAACGAAAGCGCTGATAGATCTAGCAGTTGTGCTTGAACTTGAGGCAAATAAGCACGGATTAGGCAATAGTGTCCTTTTATTTCGCTGGATGCCCCTTTGCATCCAAAATCATCCAGCCGCCAGAAGACCAACTCTTCTGAGGCCGGGTCGCATAAGATCTGAATTTCCCACCAGCTCTTTGTCAAAACTGTTGCCAACTCCAGGCTGATCAGCATCGGGACGAAGAATCGTAAGACTAGGTCTTACGACGTTCTACAGCGTCACTGTGTAAGCATCACGAATGCCGGGCACCTTCATGATTTCTGCCAGAATCCCTTCAGGAAGGGGATCATCCAGGCTGAGCACCATGACGGCATCACCTCGAACAATTTTGCGCCCGACCTGCATACTGGCAATGTTGACGTTAAAACTACCCAGTAAGGAGCCAATTT
>DBGGTD010000244.1:0-5964 GCA_051162585.1 Elainellaceae cyanobacterium | reverse complement strand
CGGGTTTCGCGATTTCCTCCATAGAGATGACCGGTGAGCCAGCGGTCAATGGGATCATTATCGTCGCGATCGGTATCGAGCAAAAACAGCTCGACCCGACCCACTCGCGCCTTCCAGATCTGAGCCTTCACCCGTCGATTCCGAATTTCTAGCTCGACCGTAATGGGGGCATCCTGGTCAGATCGCATCAGTTCGAGGGGCATCTTCTCAAACAGATTATCGACGTAATAATCTTCTTGCCACCCGTTGCGGCTTAGTCGCTGGCGGAAATAACCTTGTCGGTACAATAATCCGACCCCCACCATTGGCACTCCTAGGTCTGAGGCAGATTTGAGGTGATCCCCTGCCAAAATTCCGAGTCCACCCGAATAGATTGGCAAGGATTCATGGATGCCAAACTCGGCGCAGAAATACGCAACTGGATGCTCACGGGAAATTTGAGGAGACACCCGATTCGCCCAGGTGTTTGTTTCTGACAGGTAGTGATCGAAACGGGAAACTAAATCATTGAGTCGACTCAGATAGGATGGGTCTTCTAGCATCTGGGTCAGACGGCTGTCTGGAACTGTCTCTAAAAACGCTACGGGGTTATGCCCGCATCGATCCCACATCTCGGGGTCAATATTGCGAAACAAGGATACTTTTTCAGTGGTCCAACTCCACCAGTAGTTATAGGCTAAGTCGGCTAAACGCTTTAGGGGAAGCGGTAAACGCTCACCTAGGCTAGCCGCAGGATTCATCCGTTGAGTGTGAATCATATTTGACTGATACTCTTAATGCTTCTAATGCTTTTGTTCTGCAAAGATCTCGCCAGACTTTGGTATGCCCCATTCAGTTCAAAATCTAGCAAATAAATTCCAATCACTCCATTGACAGGAGTAATATAGGATACGTCGTATTCTTTACACTCTTTACAGTTTTGCAACGTAAGTTTTTGTCAGAGATGCATACTGTTGCATAGGTCGGGAGTATTTAGAAGCATGATGAGACAGGATTCTCAGGCACTAAGTCGGTGGTCACAATTGACTATAAAACCCATAAAACCCTGCGCTGCCCGCGCCGCGGGCAGCGCAGGGTTTTGAATTTGGTTTTTAATTGTGCCGAGGTACTTAGTTCCGCAAATATTAGTAGAGTAGACGTTAAATGAATGGATTGCCCCAAGGGGGATTGATCTGACGTTGATTTACTATTGACCGATCGTTTAGTTAGCTGATGCCTAGCTAATTTATAAGGATTTTCGTAACTCCCATGACTATTGCCCTAACCCACTTTGGCGATCGCATGTCTCATCTCAGCGGCGTGCGGGCAATCATGGGGTGTCAAACCGTATGCTATTCACGACAGTCATGAACCATCGCTCTCGCCAAAGAACTACTCCGTCCAGCACACCAACGTCTTCGCCCATACCCCCCTCCCCTCTGCCATCGCCTGACTTGCAGGAATGGATTGAAATTGGCAAAATCGTTGCCCCACAAGGATTGAAAGGGGAGCTTCGGGTGTATCCCAATTCCGATTTTCCAGAACGATTTCTCGAACCAGGGGATCGGTGGATGTTGGTACCGGGTACCCAGGAGCTCCAAAAAGTTGAGCTGCAATCGGGTCGAGTGTTGGCCGGAAAAGGACTGTACGTGGTGACGTTTGCAGAGGTTTGCGATCGCGATCGAGCTGATTCGTTACGAGATGCGCGACTGTTTGTGCCAGCGGGCGATCGCCCTGAATTGGAGGACGATGAGTTTCATGTTGCTGATCTGATTGGCTTATCGGTATTTCAGCAATCGACGCAAGCACTGATCGGCACCGTGGTTGATGTGCTGCTCGCGGGTAATGATTTGCTTGAAGTCGAACTCATATCTGATGCCGCTGAGAATCAGCGACGAGTCTTGATTCCATTTGTTGTAGCCATTGTTCCTATTGTCGATCTTCAGCGACGACGAATTGAAGTGCTTCCGCCGGACGGGTTGCTGGATTTGTAAGAATAGGGACTAATACCAATTCCTCATGACTGAGACGGTCGGTTTTTGTTTAAGCGATTGGCTTCATCTTCGAGTTCTTTGTTCAAAAAAAAGTTTAAAAAGGTACGAATGAGCGCGATCGCCCCTAGCTTTCCTAGCTCCGTAAATGAGGGAGCAACCGTTGTTGACAGAATGTCGGCTCCCAGTTGGAACTCAAGGGCTAGTGCCCACCACGACCCTAAGCGCAATCGTAAACTTAAGAACTGAAACGAGCGAAACTGTTGGGGGTGGGAGATTCCTAATCGAATCACGGCAACCAGCCCCAAAAATATGCACAGGGCAGATATTGCCTCTAGCACAAATCTGAGCAATTCAACGATTGAGACTAGCGACGTTTTGAGTAGTTCAATCCATTCCATGTCGAGGGTCTACCAATTTGGATTGCGGCATGATTGTCGCACATTCCATGTCAATCATTTTTGGATGTGCCCATGATTGAACCACACACAATTCTCGCGATTGGATAGCCCTACGGGCTTAGATTTGTGTGTAGAACCCGCGCGCCGCGCGGGTTCTACACACGTTCAACGTCCTAACGCGAGGGCGTAAGGCTATATTCGCCAGATGCGAGATCTATTGTCTAAGCTAGTTTATTTGAACCTCATCCACGTCCAGAACTAGAGTACTCTCCTGTAGAAAGCTCCAGTCCCTGGACTGGGTATAGGCTGACTGCCGTCGTATCATCGAGCTTGATTGAATGAACTTGCGAGCCCAGATTGCCAAACGAGCGATCGCCCTGACCTCTCATCCCCACCTGCAGCGCCTTATTCAGCCTGACTATCCCCTGCGCCCGTCAGAATTTTCGTTTTTTTACGGCTGGATCATCCTAATCGTCTGCACCGTCGGAATTATCATGAGCATTCCTGGTCAAACGGTCGGGGTCAGTGTGTTTACCGATCCCCTGATTCAAGCCACCGGACTGTCTCGTCTTCAACTGAGTAACGCCTATTTGGTAGGAACGTTGAGCAGTGGTTTATTGCTGCCACTGGGGGGACGACTGATCGATCGCTGGGGAGCACGAGCGATCGCGTTTATTTCGTCTCTGTGGTTAGCGGCGACGCTGTGCTATTTGAGTCTGGGCGATCGCCTCACAACTGCCCTCACCCAGTTGCTTTCTCTAGAGTCAGGCTCGGTGATTGCCTTGATTTTATTAATCACCGGCTTTACTAGCCTCCGCTTCAGCGGGCAAGGGATGCTCACCATGGTGAGCCGAACCACGCTAGGAAAATGGTTTGATCAACGCCGAGGGTTTGTGTCGGGGCTATCGGGTATCTTTGTCTCGTTTGGGTTTGCCTGTGCGCCCCTCTTGCTTAGCGTGCTGATTGACCGCTTTGGATGGCGAAATGCTTGGTTTTTCTTGGCTGCCTTGGTTGGAGTTGGCATGGGAGCGATCGCCTGGATCTTTTACCGAGATAATCCTGAAATGTGCGGTTTACAGATGGATGGACTCGCACACACCACCAAAAATCAGGGGAACGAAGAAACCGTTCAGCCATCACGCCCAGCAGCAGATGATGATAATGCAAATCCTAAGAATGCGCCGCGCCAGCGATATTCGACCCTACGCGATTTTACCCGTCGTGAAGCGCTTCGCACGCTAGCATTCTGGGCAGTCACACTCGCCCTCTCAACGCAAGCGCTCACGGTAACGGGCATCACCTTTCACATTGTGGATATTGGCGCAGCGGCAGGGCTAGCCCGCACTCAGACCGTCGCCATTTTCTTTCCTATTGCAATCTTCTCAACATTGACGGGCTATCTAATCGGGCTCGCCTCTGATCGAGCCCGCCTGCAAATTTTATTTGTCGGCATGATGCTATTTGAGGCCGCTGGCATTGCCTGCGTGGTCAATCTTGATGCCATTTTGTTTCGAGGTTTAGCAGTTGTGGGGTTAGGCGTGAGCGGAGGATGCTTTGGGACGCTCAGCGCAGTTGCCTTACCTCGATATTTTGGGCGATCGCACTTAGGAGCCATTTCAGGAATCCAGATGATGAGCATGGTGATTGCCAGTGCGCTCGGGCCGTTTCTGCTGGCAATGTTCAAAGACTATTTTGGAACCTATCAAATTGGGCTCTATGTCTGTGCAGCGATGCCCATTATGCTGATCATTCCGCTGTTGATGATGCAAAATCCACAAGAAGTATAAGATTCTAACAAATTAACAAAGGGAGCCACTGCCTCACAGAACTACATCACCTAGAATCTGAGAATCTTGATTCTGACGCGATGCAATTTTGCAAACCTGCGGCTCCCTGCTGTTAGCGGAGAAGATCAGTCCGACGGAGAACTATCTAATCAACGTTAGTTAGCAGATACCTTACGATAAGGCACTTTGACTTGATAGTTGATATTAGATGCTGAGACAGGAGCAGATGCGTTCCCTTTGTTGCCAATGCTGCGAGCCATATCCAAGAAATTGGATGGGCTGCCCGCTTTGGGTTGCTTATCTTGAGGAACAAAGCGGCGAATTTGATTTTGCCAAACGATTTGTGGGAAGCCCAAAATGCCGCGATAGTATTCGTCGTAACGAGGCGACTTTAAGTTAAAGGGCATTTCACCCTGGGGTCGACCTGGCAAGACGCGACGACGCTGATACGGAACGGTGTCGTAGCCAAACGCATTCAAATATTCTTCGCTGTTAAGAAGTTCATCAGCGAATCCTTGAATGCCTTTCGTTGCAACAACAATCGACCAGGCGATTTTTTCCCGCTCATTGTACACGTCACGCCCGAGCACACGCTGAATACATTGCTCAACAAACCGATAATTACTGTTTTTTTCGTAGAAGCTGTTTCGAAACGTTTTAGACAACATCAGTCCGCGAATAAAATCGCGCGCCGTGATTTGACCATTACGCAATTGGGACTCTAGAAAAGGTTCACGGTCCCACTTGAAGGCGTGGAAGAACATCTGGCGATAAGCCGCTTCGATGAGTTCATCCATGCGTGTCGATGAAATCACATCTTCAGTGCGGTACATCATGGGCTGCTCTTCGCCCGGTACCACATAGCCCTCCACCCTCTGATTTTGGCTTTTGGGTGAGTAATTTAGCAAAGGAAGGGTCACTTCAGAACCTCCGAATAATTTTACGAAATCTTACGAAGTTTAACCCCAATAATAGGGGAGGTGGGGGATTAAGCGATCCAAATCTTATAAATTCTTACAGAGCTTAACATTGCGTTTCATTTGTCCAAGTTTTTGACGGGAAACGAGATAGTCTGGAACGTGTAAGAGTTTATCTATACTCATCATGCAGCAGCGCAAGGGTGCGTGGAGAAAGCGTGTTACAAACTGTTTGGAAATGGTTGAGTCGAGTCTTGGGCGTTGACCGAGAGGGCGATCGCCCCATCCAACCGAATCGGCTCTTGCCGAATACGACCCAACAAACTTCGGTAGAGCATCGTGATGGGGTTCATCTCACACATGCAGACTCCTCAAATGGCGATCGAGAGCATGCCTCTCATCTTTCTGAATCAACCGAATCGCGGTTGCCGACTCACTCCTCAGCTCACCAGTCTGGGAGTCAACATGATGGACAGACGAAACTTACTGCTCAGTTCAATGCTGACGAACGAGCCACCGACATGGCGTTAGGTGCTGTCGGATTAGAGTCAGTTCAAACAGGCTCTCCTTCGGTATGGGCGGCAAGCGTAACGCCAGAGTTACTGAAACGATGCGGTGCTCAAGAATCGCGGATCGAATCTCTGAAGCAGCAGCTCAAAGAACTCCGCCCGACCGCTGCAATTGGAGAAGCTTGGCTGAGGAAAGGGCAAGCTTATGGCGCACCGTTCTCTGCTGCATCAGAGCAGACAAACCAGTTTCATCTGACTCAACCAGCTCTGGCATCGAATCGGGAAGAACCCCTGACCCTACAGCAGCAGATTGTTTTGCACGATGAAATAATCACAGGTTTAGAGCAAGAGGTGCAAGAGGCTCGACGGCTCTCCACAAT
>DBGGTD010000243.1:0-3400 GCA_051162585.1 Elainellaceae cyanobacterium | reverse complement strand
ACGATGTACCTACATCCCTGAGATGATTATGGGGCATCTGTGTCTGCGATCGCAACTGTAAAGTAAAAAGTACTGCCTTCTCCGACGGTGCTTTCCGCCCAGATTTTGCCCCCATGCTGAGTAATGAAGCTTTGGCAAATGGCGAGCCCCAAGCCAGTGCCGCCTTTTTGCCGCGAGTCAGAGGCATCGACTTGCTGAAAGCGCTCAAAGATGGTCTTGAGTTTATCAGGGGGGATGCCCCGCCCGCGATCGCTCACTCGAAACTTCACTATATCGGTTTGAATATCAGCCGCAACAGATACTGTAGACTGCGCTGGGGAAAACTTGATGGCATTGCTCAGCAAATTGGTCAACGTTTGCAAAATAGCATCAGGATTTGCCCAAATTTGGGCTGAAATCGTTTCGGTGACAAGGGTAATGGATGCCTGCTCAGCGATCGCCTGCATCCCGTCGACTGCCTGTTGAATCAGGTCTGTCACATCACAAATGCTCTTTTCCATCTGTAAGCGGTTTGACTCTAATCGCTCTAGCGTTAAGACTTCGTTGACAAGGCGCACAAGACGTTCGCAATCAATTGCAGCGATGTCGAGCATGCGCTTGGCTTTAGTAGGGCTACTATCATAAATGCCTGCTGCCAGCAACCCCAGCGACCCGTGAATGGTGGTCAGAGGAGTGCGCAGTTCGTGGCTGACGACGGAAATAAATTCATCTTTCATTTGTTCAACTGCTTTGCGCTCGGTGATATCAATGGCGATCGCCCAAAAGGTAGCCGGTATTTCATCGAGGGTAACGACTGGAAAAAGTATTGATTGAAACGTCCTGCGATCGCCATTCAAATCGATTTCATCCTCTACTTCTAGAGGTTGCCCCGTCTCGATTAGTATCTGAATTCGCGACTTCATCGTTTTGACAACGGATTCTGGCCAGAAATCAGCAAAGCTACGACCAACAATCTGAGATTCAGGTATACCAAGCATATCCTCAAAAGCAAGATTGACGCGCAAATACTGCCCTTCTGCGTTAAAGAGAAAAATCATGGCTGGGGCATTGTCTAAAAAGGCTTGTAGTTGTTGAGTTGTTTGCTGAAGGGCGAATTCTGCTTGCTTGCGATCGCTAATATCTTGGTTGATTCCCCAAAAGCGAATAATTTGCCCTTCAGCATTGCGTTCTACTAATCCTTTAGAAAAGGCGTGGGTAATACTACCATCAGGTCGCAAAATACGAAACTCAATTTCGTAGGAAATACCCTGCTCAATTGCATCTTTAGTTGTTTGATTGACTCGCTCCCGATCCTCTGGGTGAATGTTTTGATTGGCTATCTCAATATCAGGAGGAACCGTATACTCATCAGGGTCTAAGCCAACCATTTCGTACATTTGGGGCGACCACCATCGCTCATCGCTCTCCAAATTCCATGACCAACTGCCCATCCTGGCAATGCGCTGAGCCTCATTGAGCAAAGCTTCGCTGTGTCTTAGTGCCTCTGTCTTTTGAGCAACGTCGCTTTCTAACGTGCGATTGTAATGGGTCAAGATTTCTTGAGCACGCTCACGTTCGGCCTCAAGCTGCCGTCTTTCACTAATATCTTGAAAGGCATTGATGGCATAGATCACCTGTCCTGTTTCGTCGAAGATAGGAGTAGTATAGACTTCGATAGGAACCCGACGCCCGTTGACCTCAACTTCTATATCATTGGTGTGACCCTTCTCACCTCTGATTCCTCGAATAGCGGGCAACTGGTCTGTTGGGTAAAGTTGGTTTGTGCCTGCAATATAAAGCTGATAAACCTCCGATAGTTGTTCTGGCAGTGTAGGTGTTGTGCCAAGAGGAAGAATATCAACCCCTTGCTGGTTAATAAACATTACCTGACCAAGAGCATTATGCACACTCACGCCCATTGGAAGGTTCTTTACAAATGTGGAAAATTTTTGTTCGCTGGTTTTCAGAGCCCGGAATGAATCATTCAAATGAGACGCCATCTGGTGAAAAGCTTGCCGCAGTGATTCAATCTCCTGAATCTGAGTAGGATGGACAGAGGAATGCGAGGTATTGTCAGCAAATTCCTGCATCGCTTGATTTAATGCCAACACTGGGTTAGAAACTTTGCGGGAAATCCAGATAGCAAGGGCGATCGCCCCTACCAATGCCGCAACGCATAGCAGTACATTACGCTGCACATTGGCGTGAATTTGCGCCATAAAGTCAGACTCTGGCACCACAGTGACAATCAGCCAATCTAGCCCATGGTCATCTTGATACGGAATCACGCTAAGAAAGTGGCGTTGGCGAAGTCCTTCAGAACGAGCCTCATCGTCGATATTTATTTGAATCTCTTGAGCAGATTGAATTGCATCGAGGCTACTAAACGTTTTCTCTAGCTGCTGAGCAGCAGCCTTCATCACTGAATCAGAACTCTCCAAAGCAGATAGCCGACGAAATTCAATTTGCCCTGGTTGAGTGGCTGAAAGCTCACTTTGGGTAGAATCCGACTCGACTTCAGAGAGAATATACACAGGAAACTCTATAGAATCTGCAATCAGCAGCCCATTTCGCTCCATAATAAAAACCTGTCCGTTTTTGCTGACAGATAGCATTTTAAGAAAGTCATTCAGCCGTTCAAGACTAAGGTTAACCGAGAAGACGCCCTCAATCTGTTGAGAGGCGTCGTAGAAAGGAGCATAGGCATTAATTGCCAGCAGATTGGAGGCTCCGATTTGGAACGGCTCTTTCCAGCCTGGTGTTCCTGTCTCGACGGCACGACGATACCAGGGGCGCGCTCGCACATCAATGTTTTCTATCGTGTTTAGATATCGGACTAGGTTTCCTTCAAGATCCACTGTATGGAGTTCTAGCTGACTCGAATCATTTGCATCCGAATGCCCAGCCTCGAAGGGCAAATCTGTGGGCTGAAGTTGAGTCAGCCCTGCTTCAACTTCAGCAGGACTAACCCAGTGAATCGTTCGAAAGTCTCCTTGAGGGGTTCCCAAAAGCTGGGTGGTAAACTCTGGCAACTGCCGATGCTGCATGATGAGATACCGGTGCAGTTGATCTAGATTGTCAAGGCTAATTGCGCCCGATTCTAGAGCAGCAATATTGGACTGATTAATGCGATGAGCGGTTTGCAGGTAAATATCAAGATCGTGGGAAATATGATCGCCCGCTTCCTCCATGAGCTGATGCGCTAAATCTTCGACAGCTTGCTGCCCGCTGCGATACGACAAATAGCCGACAATTCCCACAATACCTAGAATTTGTGCCACAAAGGGCACTACCAACAATAATCGTAGAGAAATGGGCTGGCGGGGTAGGAAATTACGTCCCCAGGAAGTGAGCCACATCATACTTGCTGTCGGGGGAACACACTATTTGAAAGGGTTACACAGTGAGGCTTACACAGTTT
>DBGGTD010000242.1:0-6195 GCA_051162585.1 Elainellaceae cyanobacterium | reverse complement strand
TGGTTGAGGCGTTTCAAGGATTAGCGTGTCGGAGAAGAGGTAGGCAGCTATCAGCTTTTAACTATCAGCTTTTAGCTATCAGTGCTCAGCCTTCGCTTTCTCCTCGGGATGCTTTTTTTGCCGACACCAAATCTGTGGCGATCGCCCAAGCCGTCGGCCAAATCAGTGCAGAACTGGTATGTCCTTACCCCCCCGGAATTCCTGTTTTGTTTCCAGGCGAACTGATTTCTGAAGACGCGGTTCAGTCTCTTCGGCACGTCCTCGACGCGGGTGGTTTGATTACAGGCTGCGCTGATCCGACCTTGCAGACATTGCAGGTTATATAAGTCCTACGGACTCAGATTTGTGTGGTGAGCCCCCGCGGCGCAGGGGCTCACCACACGTTTAAGGTCCTAACGCGAGCGCGTACGACTATAGTAAAAACACCAACCCATCAGAAATAAGAAAAGGGCACGAAAACCGCGCCCTCCGATACCTCGTTAACCGATGTCAATCAACCAAGATCACACGCTGGCAAGCTCTTTCTCCATCTCAGGCGTATATTGCCCAACTCCTGCCGCGCCGTTGAGCTTCGCTCGATGAAGCAACAACTGCTGACATTTTTCGACGTTTTCAGCCTTTCCGCCCCAGTTTTCGAGGGCAGGCCCTTGAATGGCACGAGCGTAGGAGAATGTGACACGCCACGGGCAAATCTCGCCGTAGGTTTGATTCATTGCGTTGAGGTGCTGAGTTGCTTTCTCATTGCTCTGCCCACCTGACAAGAATGCAACTCCAGGCACCGAAGCCGGTACGTTGTCTAGCAGACATTTTATGGTGTATTCAGCGACCTGATCGACGCTGGCTTGCTGAGGGCATTCCTTACCCGAAACCACCATGCTGGGCTTCAGAATCATCTGGTCGAAGGCGACACCCTGAGTACGAAGCTGATCAAATACCGCACGCAGTGTTTTGCGGGTCACTGCATCACACTGCTCGATGGTGTGGCTGCCGTTGATCAAGACTTCGGGTTCCACAATGGGGACAAGCCCACCCTCTTGACACAAGGCTGCATAGCGAGCCAGGGCATGGGCATTCCCTTCAATACAGGCATCGGTTGGAATGCCATCACCGATTGTGATTACAGCGCGCCACTTCGCGAACCGAGCGCCCATTTGATAATACTCTGCAATGCGATCGCGCAGTCCGTCTAACCCTTCCGTCACTTTCTCGTTTGAGTGACCGGCCAGATCCTTAGCACCTGTGTCAACCTTGATGCCAACAATCATGCCTTTGTCAGACATGACGTTAGTAAAGGGCGTACCGTCTTGGGCAGACTGACGAATCGTCTCATCGTATAGAATCGCGCCGCTGATAAAATCTCCCAGCTTGGGAGTTGCAAGAATAAGCTCTCGATAGGCTCGCCGCATTTCTTCCGTTTGATCGACCCCTACTTTAGCAAGCCGCTTATTGCAGGTGCCATTGCTTTCGTCCATTGCCAGAATGCCTTTTCCCTCGGCAACCATTGCTCTGGCAGTGGCTCGAAGCTCCTTTGCATAATCACTCATGCGATACCTCCTAACGCTCTGTATCGCGACCTCCCTCACACGGCAGAGAGCGATCGCACCTGCAACACTATTCTCAATAATGCGAACATCTTGTCAAATGTTTAGCTCTACCTTCCGCCCTAAGAACGAATTGTCAAGCCAAAGACATACTCCTTTTGATAGATAAATGTTGCTCTAAAACATTTTGACTAAATAAAAATTATTCTCAATTGTTAAGTGATGTGAATATGCGCGTAAATCTATCTCAGGTTCAAGAAAAATTCTTGGCTAATAAAGTTAATAAAGTAAAGAACTGCGCTTAATTGGGCACCTAATCTAGCATTTAGAGGCTTGACTTTGGAGGCGATCGCCAGTTAAGACTGGTTAAGCATTTCTACTCACGCTAGTCTGCACGCACAATTCCCTGTAGACTATACATTATCTTAAGATTGTCCTTAGATTCTCGTTAGATTCTCGTTACAGAACGACTCGTTAACCGACGAAGTATTAGGAGGAAACCTATGGCGCTCGTACCAATGCGATTGCTGCTTGATCACGCCGCTGAGAATGGCTACGGCATCCCTGCTTACAACGTAAATAATATGGAGCAGATCCTGGCGATTATGGAGGCTGCTGTTGAAACCGATAGCCCTGTCATCTTGCAAGCATCTCGCGGTGCCCGTAAGTATGCCGGTGAAAACTTCCTGCGTCACTTAGTGCTGGCTGCGGTTGAAACGTATCCCCATATTCCTATTGCCATGCACCAAGATCACGGCAATGGTCCGGCGACTTGCTATTCTGCAATCCGCAATGGGTTCACCAGCGTCATGATGGATGGCTCTTTAGAAGAAGATGCCAAGACACCCGCAAGCTTTGAGTACAACGTTGAGGTTACTCGCAAGGTTGTAGAAGTGGCTCACTCAATTGGCGTTAGCGTTGAGGGAGAACTCGGCTGTTTAGGCTCTCTCGAAACCATGAAGGGCGACAAGGAAGATGGTCACGGTGCTGAGGGAACCCTCACCCGCGAACAGCTCCTGACTGATCCGAATGAAGCAGTTGAGTTTGTTGAGCATACTCAGGTCGATGCTCTAGCAGTGGCGATCGGCACTAGCCATGGTGCTTACAAATTTACTCGTAAGCCCACGGGTGAAATTCTCGCCATCAGCCGCATCGAAGAGATTCATTCTCGCTTGCCCAACACCCACATCGTGATGCATGGGTCTTCATCTGTACCCCAAGAATGGTTAGACATGATCAACCAGTATGGCGGTCAGATTCCAGAGACCTACGGTGTACCCATCGAAGAGATTCAGAAGGGCATCAAGAGCGGTGTGCGCAAGGTCAATATCGACACCGATAACCGGCTTGCGATCACAGCGGCATTCCGTGAAGCAGCAGCGAAAGATCCATCCAACTTTGATCCTCGGCATTTCCTAAAGCCGTCGATCAAGTATATGAAGCAGGTCTGTGCTAAGCGATACGATGCCTTTGGTACAGCCGGGCATGCAAGCAAAATCAAGCAGGCAACTCTGGACGTTTATGCAGTGAAGTATGCAAAGGGTGAGCTTGACGCGAAAACCAAAAAGGCAGTTGCCGTCTAATAAGGCAATGCAATAATCGCGTAATTTAGGCTGATTGGGTAGGGACATAGCATTGCCATGTCCCTATTTATTTGAGCCTACCTATTAATTTCCAAAATTTAGCCTTTAGAGTAATATAGCCTTACGCTCTCGCGTTAGGACGTTAAACGTGTGGTGAGCCCCCGCGGCGCGGGGGCTCACCACACAAGCCTGAGTCCGTAGGACAATAAGCATCGCTCTGGGATTTTAATTTCTGGCGATCGCCTCTGCCAGCCGTTTTAATACTTGCAAGACTTGCTTCAATTCATTCTCTTCTTCGAGCCGAAATTCTTGTGAGCGAGCGTAGTGCGGTCTGTCATGATGCATCAGTTTCAAAAAGACGAAATGGCTGCCATTGGTGACCATGCCATATAGTGGGTGAGTTGGTTCAGGGTTCGCCAGCATATAGGTTAATGCCTGAGGAATTCCTGTTTTGAGGGAAAATTCTGCTCTCTTTGATTCAATGACCAGAATCCAAAACTGATCCTTCAACACCAACACATCAATTCGTCCTCGAATCATGCCACCATTTTCTTGGGCTTCAATCTGCACTTCTTCCTCTATGTCGATATAGAAAGGTGGTAGATAAAAGCCAGCTAAGTCAAGTAATGGAGACACAATCGCCATTTTGACCGTATTTTCAAGCACAGAGCGCGTTGCCAAATTTGCATAAATGGCTTGCAAACGTTTGAGTCGCTGCAGTTCTATCTCAGTCAATCTAGGCAGATCGTCAGATAGTTCGTTAAAGAATTGATGGTCAACCTGTTGCAATCCAAATCGCTGTTGGAGGTCGTACAGGGTTATTTTTTCGACCGAAATGACGTTCATCATTGGCCTCACAGATCGGAATTAGGCAGAAATCTGTATCCTCACGCTAGCACGTTGCCTTTGGTTAAGCTCCCTTAGGGCGAAACAGGTGAGAATGCTCCGGATTATAAAGGCGCGATCGCCCCGTTTCTGCGCTCAATGCTGGGCTAATTAGATACAGCGTCGTGCGAATTAGGTTTTCCTGGTGAGTTGTAGCGGCCATTTGATCAAGGGGCACCACCACAATTTTTTCATCTGGCCAACCCACGCGATAGCAAATCGCAACGGGCGTATCCGCTGGATAATGCAGCAGCAGATTGGTTTGAGCTTCTTCGACATGACGAGCGCTCAGATAGAGGCAAAGGCTGGCTTTGTGAGCCGCTAGTGACGACAGTTCTTCTGTCTCTGGAACCTGAGTACGCCCGCTAATGCGGGTCAAAATGATGGTTTGCACCAATTCGGGAATGGTAAGTTCGACGCTTAGCTTGGCGGCAGCAGCCTGGAACGCACTAATCCCCGGAATGACCTCAAACGGAATGTCTGCGGCAGCTAATGCCTGCATCTGTTCGTGGATGGCGCTGTATAGGCTTGGATCACCCGAATGCAGACGCACAACCGATTGGTGCGATCGCACTCGATCGATCATGACAGGCAGGATATCTTCTAATGTCTTATTGGCGGTGCGAATGATATCGGCATCTGGACGCACCAGCTCCACTATTTCCGCTGGCACTAGCGAGTCGGCAACGAGAATCACGTCCGCTTGTGAAATAAGCCGTTGAGCTTTCACAGTAAGCAATTCAGGATCACCTGGCCCTGCTCCCACCATATAAACTGCTGGAAACAAAGACGGGCGATCAGAGCGTTGAGAATTGGGTGCAGATACAATCATCGGACAGTTCAAGTTCCAGGCAGAAAAAGAGCTTAATCAGAAATTTAAGCTTACCGCGAAAACTCATAAAGAACCTGTAAACTCGGCCATCATGTCCTGAATGCCTATCCCATCTCAGTAGTAAGGAATGGTAGATGCACCCTGATTCACACCCCGGAGGACAACCTTCGGGGTTTTTCTTTGGAAATTTTGCTTTTTTGATCGCTGATATGAGAGACGAATAGGGGCGCATCCCGATTTTTCGAAAATCCTCTTGCCCTTGAGACTGCTTCTCTATCGCTCGCAGTGACGCCGCGACCTTCTAAGATAGAAGTCTAAGTTGCACGCTAAATCGTCCCCAAATCGTCCCTATGTCATCCACCGCTCAGTCGCCACTCTCTACCCAAACTGACATCCAACCCGCATCAATCACGCCGTGGGATGAACTCCAAGAGAGTTCCCCATTGCCTCAATCGTCTCCTCTTGTTCCTCCCCTTCTCGGTGCGTCCCAAGCTGAGTTGACTGAATGGGTGACCGCGCAGGGGCAACCTGCGTATCGAGGGAAGCAGATTCACCAGTGGATTTATCAGCAGGGCGTGCGATCGCTCAACGAGATTACCGTCTTGCCCAAGCAGTGGCGAGCAGAAATTGCAGATATCCCCATTGGGCGATCGCAGCTTCATTATCGATCGGTCGCCCCCGACAAAACTGTCAAATATCTGCTGCGCTTAGATGATGGGCAAATCATCGAAACAGTCGGGATTCCGACCTCAAAACGGTTGACAGTTTGTGTCTCATCACAGGTGGGCTGTCCGATGGCGTGCGACTTTTGTGCGACTGGCAAAGGCGGCTTTACTCGCAACTTGCAGTGCCATGAAATTGTCGATCAGGTGCTGACGGTTCAAGAAGATTTCCAGCGGCGAGTCAGCAATGTTGTGTTTATGGGCATGGGAGAACCATTACTGAATGGTGATCAGGTCATTGCTGCCGTGCGATCGCTCAACGAAGATGTCGGCATTGGTCAGCGCTCCTTGACAGTATCGACAGTGGGCATTCCGGGGCGCATTCGTCGCCTAGCTCAGCGTCAGCTTCAAGCCACTCTAGCCGTAAGTCTGCACGCATCCAATCAGCAACTTCGAGAACAGCTCATTCCGAGTGCGCATCATTATCCGTTAGATGATTTGCTGGCAGAATGTCGAGAATACGTGCAGATAACCGGACGACGAGTGACGTTTGAATATATTCTCTTGGCAGGGCTAAATGACTGCCCCGACCATGCAGACGAACTTGCACACCGTCTGCGTGGCTTTCAAAGCCATGTCAACTTGATTCCATACAATCCGATTCAGGAAGTAGACTTTCAAAGACCTAATCC
>DBGGTD010000241.1:0-4511 GCA_051162585.1 Elainellaceae cyanobacterium | reverse complement strand
TATCTAGAATGCATCCGACCCACTGCTTAAAGGTCGGAGAACTTTTTCTTAAATCGACCGCAACGTCAAAGACGGCTCCAGCGATTACCCGAATCAGCTTTCCTTGAATGGTTTGAATTTGATAATGTAAGCCTCGCAGCACATTTTGCGCTGAACAGGAATGATTATCTTGGACAAAATGGGCGTCAATCCCTGCTTTTTCGCTAAATAGTTTCTCATTGTAGCTTTCATAAAAATAACCTCGACTATCTTGAAAGACACGAGGTTCAAGGATTAACACATCTGGGATCGATGTCTCTATCACATTCATGAGTTTCTCTCATCAGACCAAAATTGCATCAGCTCAATTTCAGTAAATAGCACGATTTTATTCTTGACAAGATGATGACACAGAATGGGCGCATTCCAATTTTGCAAAAATATCTTTGACCCTAGATATGTCCCATTCATTGTTTAACTACTTATTAAGTCCTGTCCAGATCCATGTGATCTGCCACGTACGGAATGTCAGCAACCACTCAT
Source organism: Elainellaceae cyanobacterium (assembly GCA_051162585.1). GTDB lineage: Bacteria > Cyanobacteriota > Cyanobacteriia > CAZCXK01 > CAZCXK01 > DBGGTD01. The sequence goes on along the minus strand of DBGGTD010000241.1, from coordinate 3,989 downwards.
CTGCGATTGATCAAGAAACCTCCAAAATCGCAATGCTGATGCACCACTAGATATGCACCCAATCTGACAAACCCTTAATCATATGAAGTAGTGCGATCGCTTGATATCAATACACCCTTACCACTGTGCTCAGCAGATTCGTGTGTAGAATCGCCGCGCTACGGGGTTCTACACACGTTCGATAGCCTTACACTCTCGCGTTCTATAAAGACTTATTTGACTACTTCAGATGCCTTCTCAGATGCTTTTTCGGAGGCTTCAGAGGCCTTTCGAGCTGCTTTGTCAGCAGTCTCTTGGGCGCTCTCTTTAAGGTTTTGTGCACCCTTTCGAGCACCTTCAGTGACGTTTTCTACAGCCTGCTCAGCAGACTCTCCTACATCTTTTGAAAAGTTTTTGACTCGCTCATCGATGGGCTTGCCTTCTTGAAAGCTCTCGACAAACTCTCCAGGACTGTTCACCTGACCGACGTTTTCTTTCGCATTCTCGACTAAACGTTTTGCCTTTGCATCGGCTGCACTCGTGTCGCGCCGGGGCACGGTGTCTCTATGCTGGTTCATGCCGCCTTTTTGTTCTTGAGTCGGCTTATAAAGCTCTGTTTGCTGACCTCTATTCTCAGAGAAGGACCCTTCACCCGATACCCGGGGGGACTGGGGGTTACACGCCGTACCCAGTAGAAGTAGAGTGCCTGCTAAAAATATGCCAAGTACTCGATTTAACCGAACGGATTTCAGAACCTGCTGTATTCTATTCATAGAAATACTCCTGATCATTACAACGATGAAGAATGAGAAAATACGCTGCACTTATGCATCGTGCTCAAAATATGGCAGACGTATATCGAAAGCATGTCACCTGCTTTCTACTAAAATTCTGCATTTAGATGATTCACCTTTAATACAGTAATGCATGACACAGAACTTTTTAATCTAACTAAAGTTCATAGTTTACGTATGCCTTTGGAATCAGAAAGGTGGTCAGAGACTCGAAAGCAGTTGTTTCGCACGGCTATTTGTTGTTTCGGCTAACCGAAGTAAGTCAACGGTTGTGAGGCGTCCACGGTCAATCACTCTCTGGCCGTTGATGAAACTATAGTCGACCCGATCGACTGGGCAGAAGATTAACGCTGCAACTAAGTCATGCTGGGCTCCGGCGAATTGATGGCGATCGCCCTCAATTACAATAAAATCTGCAGACAGGCCCGGAGCCGAGGCACCAATATCATCTCGCCCCAATACGCGCGCGCTACCCAGGGTTGCCACCTCAAGAATGTGTCGAGCTGTCATCGCAGTCACATCACACTCGCGCTAGCAGGAACGCAGTGCGAGCTTCTTGAAGCAAATTTCCAGCATCGTTTGACGCAGACCCATCCATCCCCAATCCGACCGGAACGTGGCGGTTGAGCATCTTGCGAATCGGAGCGATGCCGCTGGCAAGGCGCATGTTGCTGCACGGAGAATGAGCGACGCCTGTTCCGGCGGAAAGATATACAGATGGTCGCTTGTGGTGGTGCAGCCTGACAGCATCAGTTCGGCGGCTGCCATTTGAGCGCTGATATAAATAGCGTCTGCGGTGAGATTTGCCAAATTGTATAGAGGGTTGTCAGCCAATTAAATAGAGGCCCCTCTTGCGCTAATACTCGCGTCGAGGTTTGGTAGAAATGATGATGTGTGTTGACCAAGCCTGGAAGGACGATGTGGCGATCGCCCCATCGTCATACTGGGGTCTTTCAGCGAATTACGGATGCATCTACTAAAGTAACAACAGACCCTATCCACAATCAATTCAGCGTTATGCATCAGCCTGAGGAGCCGACCGAGCCAATCAACCCCTCACCCTCTAAATTCTTCGCTTGGCTTCCCCATCTCAATCAAGCCATTTGGATTTTAGCGGGGGGGCAACTGCTGCTGTTTATCGGTCAAGGCTTTACGCAGGTTTATGCATCGATTTATTTTGTGAATCAGTTGGGCTTTTCTCCGACCCAAGTCGGGCTAGCTCTGAGCAGCGGCGGTATTTCTGGCACGGTGGGACGGTTTTGGGCAGGCAATGCCATCGACTCGCAGCGCTTGGGGCGACGAGGCACGCTATTACTTGCGGCGGCCATTTCTGCACTCGCGTGCTTTTGCTTGGCATTTGCCAATACCTTCCCCTTGCTGATTGCGGGGAATCTGTTGCTAGGGCTTGGCATTAGCCTTTATTGGCCCGCGACTCTGGCGGTTACCACTGACTTGACCACTTCCGACAATCGCGCAGAAGCCTTCGCCCTGACTCGACTGGTGGATAATCTTGGCTTAGGACTGGGAGCATTATTAGCGGGGCAGTATATTGCGATGTCGGGGAGCTATCGTGCTTTGTTTATCGTCAAAGGAGTCGCCTATCTTTTGTTTGGCATCGTGATTTATCTGGCGATCGCCGAAACGCGACAGACACAAACCCAGCCTCATAATCTGCTGAAAAACTGGGGGCAAGCTCTGAGCGATCGCACCTTGATTACCTATCTGATTGCCAACCTATTTTTTACGACCTACGCCGCTCAGATCAGCAGTACGCTGCCACTATATTTGTCGAACTTTGTGCCAGGAGGTAACACCCAGACCGGATTTTCAGAGCGGTGGATTAGCTACTTTTTTGGATGGCATGCCCTGCTGAAAATTGTGTTTCAGCTTCCTATCACCCGCAACGTCAAGCTGATGAATCATGTCACCATCTTGCTGATTGCGCTGATCGTATGGTGCGGAGGTTTTATGCTGGTTTGGGTGACTGGTGTAATGCCCGCAAATGCGCTGATCGGTGTCGTTGGTGCTTTTACGTTAATTGCGATCGCCGAGATTTTGTATGCTCCGGCGGCAACAGCACTGGTGAGTGAGATGGCACCCGTAAATCTAAGGGGCATCTACTTCTCTCTCGAATCTGAATGCTGGGCGATCGGGTTTATGATTGGGCCTGCAATTGGAGGCTGGGCATTGGATCATCCCGATACGGTAGGAGCAAATTTTTGGCTGATCTTAATTTCGAGTGCTGGCATAGCCGGCACTATCCTTCTACTTCTCAAACGTCAGATAGCAGCCGCTCCAGAGACGGATGAATCACTAGTAGGAGAATCTTGATGGTTAATTAATCGGTGTGAATCTGGTTTTCTGAATCTGGTTTTCTGAATCTGCCCGTCTGGAACCAACTCCCATCAATATCGTCTCTTTAAATTCGCCTCTTAAAAAAATAAATTCGCCTCTTAAAAAATGTCCTGATGATGCTGAAATCTGTAGAGAAAGTGAGAAGGAATTCGATTACTAGAACTGGCAAGATTGCTTGAGATTAAGTGCTTGTTCAAACTCTGAAGCCGTTAAATTCACCTGGACGTGTTGAATGATTCGCGTTTTGTTGGTCGACGACCAAGCAATTTTATGTCAAGCCTTACAGACGTGGCTAGAGCAAGAGCCCGATATTGAAGTCGTCGGACGCGCTTACAACGGATATGACGCGATCACGCAGGCTAAAGTGAGTCATCCTGATGTGGTGCTCATTGACGTCGAAATGCCGGATATGGATGGCATCGAAGCCACACGCATTCTTTGCCAGGCTTTTTCAAACATAAAGGTGATTGTGCTAAGCAGCCACAGTGATGATACATATCTGGCAAGAGCTGTTCAAGCGGGCGCAAAAGGCTATTTATTAAAAACAACGTCTGCTGAAGACTTAGCCAATACAATTCGGTCGGTTCATCGTGGCTACGGGCAGTTTGGTCCTGGGCTATTTGAGAAACTCGCAGCGAGAGTGGCACCGTTGAAGGCAGGCGCGATCGCCCCTGAAACGGCAGACGAATCGGTCTTATCAGAGACAGACTTGGCAGTCCTTTTACAGCGGTTTGATGTCGATGCGTTGCCAGAGGTCGTCACCCATATTCTCGATCAGCAGGGCACATCCAGCGTGGTGAATCGCCTAAATGCTCATTTGAAAACCGATTCAACCAATGTATCGGCTCTTTATTTGGAAGG
>DBGGTD010000240.1:0-2190 GCA_051162585.1 Elainellaceae cyanobacterium | reverse complement strand
ACTCTCCGGCAATCAGGGTACTGCATCAAGCACTTTTGAAGGTGCATCCGGTAAGTATGATGTCGTGGTTCGATACTTTGATGAAGCAGACGGACAATCACCCATTTCTCTCAAAGTAGGTAATGATAGTGAATCGTGGACACTCAATCAGCAGTTGGGCTCATCGGTTGCAGATAGCAAAAATGCAGTTGAACGCAAAGTATTCAGCAACATCGATGTCAAGCAGGGCGACGGCATTGAGCTAACTGGCAAACGCAACGGCGAAGAATATGCGCGGGTTGACTACATTGAGTTTCGTCCTACGGGTTCAAACAGCCCGGACCCATCTCCTGCCCCAAGTCCCGATCCATCTCCCGCCCCAAGTCCTGATCCATCTCCCGCCCCGAGCCCTGATCCATCTCCTGCCCCAAGCCCTGACCCTGACCCAGCACCTATTCCTGGTCCTGCCCCCGCTCCCAGTCCGGCTCCTACGAATTCTCAGAAGGGAGATATCTATGTTTCACCCGGTGAGTCGATTAACTCTGCCATTAGCAAAGCAAAAGCAGGCGATGTCATCGTTTTACAGGATGGAAACTATCATGAATCGGTGAACATCAATAAAGCCGTTACCTTAAAAGCAGCAAATCCAGGTAAGGCAATTATTGATGGGGGTACGTCGCAAGACTTTGACTGGTATAAGTCAGGAAATGAGTGGCGTGCCAAGGTGTCTTGGAATCCCAACCACATTGTGATTGGTGACATGAGCACCATGCGAATGGGCAATAACCTTAAAAATAAAGGATTCCAGGGTGGTTTTTACTACAGCGGGGGTGAAGTCCGGGTGCGCCTGGGTGAATTAGCGGTTGACCCGGATACGGTACCCGTCAGCATTCAGCGGAAAGATGGAGCTAACACAGGTATTACGATTGGTGCGGACAATGTCAGCGTTGAAGGACTGCAAATTCGCTCACACTCTCACCACGGTATCAAGGTGAATGGTGGTGCTGATAATTTTGTAGCTCGCAACAACTTCATCTTGGGGTCGCGCACGGGTATTGATGTTCCATCGGGGACACGCGGGCACGTGATTGAAAAGAATGAGATTAGCAACTACCCGCTCTACACCCAGTCTCGTGAGAGCTACGACACGATGGTGAAAATCTACCATAATAAGAAAGATGGCGGCATCTTTGATTCTGAAACGACATCTATCCGCTTTGGCTCGAAAGACACCGTTGTCAAAAACAACTATGTCTACGAAATGATGGACGGGATGCAGCCTCGTACTATGGGGGGTAGTAGCGCATCTGAACGTACCGAAATCTTCAACAACCTGGTGATGAACTCGCGAGATGATGGTGTCGAATTTGATAGCACCGGCCCTCAGAATATGCGATTCCACAATAATGTGGTATTGAATGGTCTGACGTTACTCGCTCCGTCACCCATCAATGAAGGCCCCGTTGACATCGACCACAACTTGCTACTTTCAACCAATGAACGGGGGGTTGAAGAGAAGGGTGTGATTTTCAAGTTTGATGGTCGGTGGTCGAATGATATTCACCGCAATATGAGCATCGTTCAGAATACTGTGCGGTCAGAAGATTCAGACATGGGTCTATGGTGGACAAGTCCGAAGGGTAGTCAGAACACGATTGTGGCAAATAACATTATTGACATCAATAATGGTCAGATTAATCGTGATTTCCCGTTCCCAGAGTCAAGCAATCTTCGTAGCCGAAATGTTGGCTTCCAGAGTACAGGCGGTCAGTGGGATTTACGCTTAAACAGCAATTCGAAGGCACGTGATTTTGCCAATGGATCGCACGATAAGTTCCATTCTGCCCCAGATGGTAAGCCTGATGCCGGTGCGATTGAGTATGGTTCAAACTGGACATTTAATGACGTGGGTGTGAGCTGGGCAAGCAAGAACGCATCATGGCGTCCTAAATTGCCGTCCGTCATTAATCCCAATATGGTCGGTTTGGACTAATGTAGGCTAGCTGTGACTGAGAATTGCCACAACAATGCATAGTCTCAGTCGCCATCAAGCTTCAGGGTGACATTTCCAACTCGTGTGCATGCTTTATGTTTAGCCTATCTAGGACATCAGCAAGAGCTTTAATTCAACTCTCGCGAGATTATAGATAGGCAACTAGAGCAGTACTGAGCAGTATGGCGGGCGGTCGCTCCTTTTTTCTGTAGTGGGCG
>DBGGTD010000239.1:0-3104 GCA_051162585.1 Elainellaceae cyanobacterium | reverse complement strand
GCCCACCGCTCATACACAATTCATAAGAGATTTAGAATCGCTATATATCGTGAGACTTTAGATTTTGCAAGCAAAATCTAAAGTCTCACGATTCTTCAGATTTTCAGCTATGCTATCTTGTAGCCTGATTTGGCTTATGATAGGTTTATTCGTGTAATACACGGCATCAGTTAATTAGAGGAGGTTTATCGTGAAAACTGCATTTGCAAAGCCCATCGTTGTTGGCCTCGCTTTCTTAGGACTCGTATCCCCTTTTGCGTTGGTAGCGTGTGGCGGTGCTGATACTGGCACTGAGGAAGCGCCTGAAGAAGTCCCAGCGGGTGAAGAGGAAGCGCCTGAAGAAGCACCTGCGGAATAATTAATCTCATTTTTATCTCGCTGAAACGCGGGAAGGTCAACGCTCTGTATGAACAATGTAGTTAGGTTCGCATTTGCAGCACTTCTGCTCTCTATAGCTGTGCTGAGTGCTTGTAGCGCTCCGGATCAGCCCGTTGATGGAAGTGCTGTTTCGTCTGCCGAGCCAGCAACGTCTTCACCAGATAATTCTGGACTAGACGCATCTGTATCTGATGCTTCTAACTCAGCAACGTCTGGATCAGATGGCGAGGAATATACTCAGCAGATTGCACGTGAGCTTGAAACGCTCGATCAGCAAATCGATGATCTCAGAACAGATTCTCCATCGGTTCCGGGTATGAAGCGATTGCTGCTCAAGCAAGAAAACGCTCATTATCAGCTCGATGCACTGCAATCCGATGTCTCATCATCGGAACAGAAACAAGCTATGAAACGGGCGATCGCCCAGCTCAAGCGCGTTTATGATAGAGTTCAGGCTCGAACTCAGCAGGCTTAGCGAGTAGTCGGATCATAATTTCCTCATATCAGGTCTTGACCCGGCTTGCTTGATTCTGCTAACAAGATAGATGATGATAGAGCAGAGGTGATCTGCACCTGTCGTTGATAGCAACGTTTGACAGTAGGCTTCGCGGCGAGATAGGTTCAGCGAAGCCTAAGTAGGAAATAGATACGAAAAAATTAGGCACCCAACTATGATTCTCAGCAAGCGATTCTTTTATTTTTGGTTTATGGAGGTTCACCAGAGGTGAATTCATCGTTGTATGAACCTCTAGGTGGACCGCAGTTCGATTAGAGCTTGCGGTCTTTTCATTTGGTTGTACTGAATCTGAACTAGCGTTTATTGTCTCGACATACTCATGCTCAACCAATTACCCACCTATCTAAGCTACTTTTTTGGCTTTTATTTTTGGCCCCGATCACGTTCTGGGTAAGTTGGTGATGCAATATTTCTAACCAACCCGGAACGTAAACAGTTCCGGGTTTTTTAATGCGCTACTCGTGGTCAATGTCTTATCAAATCCAATCACGTAATGTCAGGAGAAACCCATGCAACACGCTAAACTCGCTCGCAAATCTCATGATGATCATCAGGTCGTTGTGCAATTGTCAGCCCATGTGGCAGTCGGAGGTACAGACTTGCTGATTGTGGGAGGTCCGTGTTCTGTTGAAAGTCTTGAGCAAATGGACACAATCGCAACAAAACTGGCGATCGCCCCAGTACAAGCCCTCCGAGGTGGTGTCTACAAGCCCCGCACGTCTCCTTACTCGTTCCAAGGATTAGGCGATGCGGGGCTTAAAATTTTGGACACCATTCGCCTCCGTCACCATCTGCCCGTTATCACAGAAGTCATGGCAATTTCTCAGATTGAGGCGATCGCTGCTCATGCCGATGTGCTCCAGATTGGCAGCCGCAACATGCAAAACTTTGATTTGCTCAAAGCCGTTGGGCAAGTAGACAAGTCAGTCGTGCTCAAGCGTGGACTTGCTGCAACCCTTGAAGAGTTTGTGATGGCGGCAGAATATATCATCGCTCACGGCAATCCAAACGTGATTCTATGCGAACGCGGCATTCGTAGTTTCGACACCTACACGCGCAACGTGCTCGATTTGGGGGCAGTCGTGGCATTAAAGCAGATTACCCACCTCCCTGTGATTGTCGACCCGAGTCATGCAACCGGAAAGCGTGAACTCGTGCCTGACCTAGCGCGTGCGGCGATCGCCTGTGGAGCTGATGGACTTATGATTGAATGCCATCCCGTGCCGGATGAGTCTGTCTCTGATGCCCGTCAAGCCTTATCCCTTGAGGATATGATAAGCCTGGTTCAAAGTCTCGAGCCCATCGCTGCCGCAGTCGGTCGCTCCTTTCCAAACCAGATCGGCCAGCCTCAACTGATTGCGGTTTAGTCATTGCATAGAAGGTCGGTAACAGGACAGTGGGCAAGCTATCTTAGTTGTCCCACTGTTGCTGGAGTCTACTATTTCTGTACTTGTTGCAATTGCAAATTGCTAAAGAGAGTCTAAAACTCTTGGCATGTCACTTGAATAGGGCTGTCATGCTTTGCTGTGTTTAGGGTTTCGTCATCCAACCACGAGTTCCTTCTTTCTCAGAGAGATTAGCACTATTAAATCGCTGATGCGGATGATTTGATGACTTCAAATTCACTTGGCAGATAAGGGCCTTCAGGAATGAAGTCTATATTTTCACGACCATCATTTGAAATCATTTGAATAAAATAGATACCATCATTGGTACAGCTTGAGATTCTACCCTGGCATCCTTTTAGCTGACCCTTCTTAATTTTTACGCATGTTCCAGTAGGTAAGTCAAACTGAGTAGAGTTAGATGTTTGATACACGCGAGCGTTTGAGCAAGAGTCTTTTGAAGTGATAGGACAGGAATAGCGGCTATGATTTCTATGAATCATAATACCCACCTCCGCTTATAAAAAGTAGGTCAAAACGTAGCGGACAACTACTGATGTAGAGATATTTAAGGCCGGATAAAACCGGATTGAGCCATTCTTAAACTATTCAAATAAGCAATTAAGAAGGTTATGCTTATCTATTAATAGTTTAGTATCAAAAGACTTCACGAGTGAAAGAATTGTTAAGAACCACTATCTTGGACAAAGAAATATATAGTCCTACGGCCTCAGGTTTGTGTGGTGAGCCCCCGCGGCGCGGGGGCTCACCACACGTTCAACGTCCTAACGCGAAAGCGTAAGGCTATAAATGGCGATCGCGCC
>DBGGTD010000238.1:0-6934 GCA_051162585.1 Elainellaceae cyanobacterium | reverse complement strand
TGCATCATCTCATCAACTGCTGATTCTGGAACAAATTTCAGACACTCGCTCGTGCTGGCGTGAGATGGGCGATAATCCCACTCGCGTAGAGCCCCTGCTCCTTAACTTCGACTTCACAGGCATCTGCGGTCGCAGCACCGATAGTAATGGATACTCGATTCGAATCGCGGGTGAAGATCTAGGACTCGATTACTCGTTGCGAATCGTCAATCGGGATGGAACTCTCGTTCTCCTGGGTGCCCCGTTCAATCGCCAAGGACGAAGCTTTGAGATTGGTCGAGCGGACGGGGTTGCGTCTGACTATGTCAAAATCACCCTCAATCCTGAATGGCGGTTTACTAAACGTACCTACAACGGCAGAACTTTGGGTCACGTTTACCTGACGCGCGACACGCCGCTTCCACCGCCTGAAACGGAGCAACCCGCTCCACCTGAACCCGCTCCACCTGAACCCGAAACGCCCGAACCCGAAACGCCCGAACCCGAACCATCTCAGCCAGGAGCCGTTCAGTTTCAAGATATTGCTGGCGATGTCTATGCCCAAGACATTCGAAACGCTGTCGAGCTAGGCTTTATTGCGGGTTTTCCTGAAGACAATACCTTTAGACCCCTTGCATCGTTAACCCGCGAGCAACTGGTGTCGATGGTCTTGGAAGCCCTGAGGACATTGCCCGATGTCGAATTAACCCTTCCGACCCAGGCAACCCAAAATCCGTATCCCGATGTCTCAGCATCGCGGTGGAGCGCGGCTAAGATTCAATTTGCTCGCTCAGCAAATATTGTCAGCGGCTATCCCGATGGCTCCTTCCGACCGACGCAAGCCGTGACTCGTGCCGAGCTGATCGCAATTCTCCGCAGAGCTGCCGAATATGGCAAATCACGTCAATCGCAGAGCAGCACGCTTGAAGCGACTCAAGATCAGGCTCAGTTTGCAGATATTTCTGACCATTGGGCAGCGTCACTGATTACAGAAATGTCTGCGTATTGCGGCGTGGCATCGCCCCATAACGAACAGGGCAGCAACTTTTTGCCCAACCAATCTGCTCAGCGGAATTATGCCGCCGCCGCGACTCTTCGGCTGGTAAGGTGCCTGCAATCTGAGGATGACTAATACCAATTCCTCGAATAAAGGCTACAGATGATTGGCTGTACAGGCATTGGCGGAGCCTGCCTTTAGGCTTACGACCGTTCGCCCCTTCTGGGAACGTTCTCGCTTTGGGTAAGGATGCTCCGGTGTTGAATGGGAATGCTCTGGCTTCAAGTGAGGCTGTCCTCGTTCTATGTGAGGTTGAGCTAGCTTAAAGTGAGGCTGTCCTAGCTTAAAGTGAGGCTGTCTTAGCTTAAAAGTGAGTCTGTCCCAGCTTGACGTGAGTCTGTCCCAGTTTGACGTGAGGCTGTCCCAGCTTGACGTGAGAATGATCGGGTTCTATGTGAGGACAGCCTCATTTGATGTGAGAACTATCTAATACCAATTCTTCAAAATCAGATTTTGGATCTTGGATTGGTTGGTGAAAGCGCATATCGCCGTAGTCTAGAGCGCTGGCCAGATCGCTTAGGATATAACTTGTAACCAGAAAACCGCGCTGGGAAAGCTATCCGGCTTACAACCGCCCAAAGAACTGTGGCGGTTGCCATAGATTTTCTAAATACTTGGCACTCCTAAATCTTGCAGAATCCCGGTTGCTGCCGCTTCCCCGGTTTCACAGGCTCCTTCCATATATCCTTGAGCGTCGTATGAGCAGTGCTCACCGGCAAACCAGATATTGCCGACGCGCTCGATTTCTGCACCCCCAAACTGAGTCCATTGCCCAGTTAAATAGCACGAATACGATCCTCGCTGATAGTGTTCTCCGGGCCAAAAGGCTCGAATGGCGCGTCCGTCGCGAACTTGGCCGATGCCTGGGTAGAGGTGTTCGACTTGAGTCACTAATCGCTGAGCATGATATTCAGAACTCCCTGTGCCGAGTGCTAATCCGTGAAATCCACCTGTGAGGTTGGCAAGCCATCCGGTTGATGCATAGCGGCTGCTCTCCCAAATACTCTGAAAATCTAAGTCTGAAAATGTGGTGGCGGTCGAGTGATATTGCGTGCGCCAGATGGGTTCTCGAAAGGGGGTGAGTAATTTGGTGTGGGTGCCGTATCCGAGTTGCTGAATGGCGTGTTGTTTAACGGGCGGCAGGTCAGCGGCGATCGCCACGTCTCGGAGCACGCTAAACGGAATGGCTAGTAGGATGCGCTCATAGGTGCGTTCTACACTAGAAAGCCCGGTTTGCAAACCCACTCGATAGCGCCCGTCCGACTGACGATTGATAGATTCTAAAATCGTGCCTGTTTTAATATAAGGAGCCAGCGTCTCAGCTAAACGCCGAGGAATTTGCTCATTGCCACCAACGATGTTAAATCGCTCATCGCTAGTCCCGTAAACGCTCCAGGTATCGAGGTTTGTTTGCAGTAGGTGAAGCAAATTTAGCGAGGATTGCTCGTCTGGTTCACGCCCAAATTCATTTAAATACGTCACGTGAATCAGATTCTTGAAGGTAGAGTCGATATCCAATCGGTCAAGATACTCTGCTAAAGAGGTTTGATCGAGCTGAATTGCCATCGGATTTGGCGCATGATATGTGACGTTTTGCGTTCCCAAGCGGCTCAGATCTGATTTCATCTGACGGACAAGCGGTTTAAATCCCTCTAGAATTTGATCAATGCTGAGCATTTGACCGTCAAAAAACCAGGTTTGGGCAATCAATCCTTCGTCAGACTGCTGCAAATCTATAATGTCTAAGCCCAATTCTCGAACGAGCGATCGCAGTCGAACATGCCCCGAATCGATAAATTCACCCCCTAATTCAACTGCGATCGCTCTGTCTCGATGGGTATTTGCCGTTTTGAAGCTCCGCATTCGCCCTCCAATGCGAGATGTGGCTTCAACAATATCCACCGGAACGCCAGCCTGATGAAGACGATAGGCTGCAATTAGCCCCGCAATCCCAGCGCCGACAATCAAGACCTTGGAGTCAGTCTCCATCGTTTGAAACCTGGAAACCGGAGGAATGCTTGGGGCGATCGCCTGAATGCCCAGCCCAGCCGTTAGCGCTAAACTTCCTTGAAGAAACTTCCGTCGTGAGATCTGATCCGCCAAACGACCTTGTGCATCGTCGGTTGAGATGTTGTACTTAGTCGAGATTTGCGTAATCCGATAAGCATTTTGCAGCAGATTCGTGAGAATAGTTCTAGACATACAGATCTTCGCGAGATAATGAAGATTAAGACGAACCTCAGCAACCGCAGGCATTATTCAGGAAGAATTCATCAACTAGAGATTCAATAAATCTAATTAGATCCAATAGATCTTCTAATAGGTCTACACAGACTCCGATAAATAAATCCGATGAATCCAAAACTGATAGAGCATCGATGCTGCTCCGCGCTTGACTTCATTCAAGACGAATCTGCAAATTTATCTTGAAATTGTTGATACTAAACCATACCCATATCTCACCCTGGCAGGTGATAACCCAATAATTTGACGAACAGAGGAACTGCTGTGCTGCTATCAAAGGGCTTCGAAGTCGAAATCTATACCGGAACTCCCCAAGGCGACATTCTGGGTTTTTCGGATCAGGTTGTAGCAAACCTAGATGGGTTTACTCGTGAACCGGATGCGCGAAATGTCGAATATACAACAGCTCCTCTTTGCCGCTATGAACGGCTTTTGTGTGAGCTAGTGAAGCCCCGGTTGCAGCTTCGCTCCTATCTCAAGCGCCTGGGAGACTATACTCTCGTTCCGGGTAGCACGTTGTCCTTGGGAGGCAGCGATCGCTTTTACCGCTCTGATCCAGCCAACCCTTATCACGACTACATCGAACAGACCTACGGAACCGATGTTGTGACCGCCAGTATCCATATCAATATCGGCATTAACGATCCTGAAACGCTGATGCGGGCCTGTCGTCTAGTCCGTGTTGAAGCACCTCTATTCTTAGCTCTGAGTGCTTCGTCTCCATTTTTAGACGGAAAAGCAACCGGATACCACTCAACGCGCTGGCAAGTTTTTCCTAAGACTCCGCCCCATGTTCCACTATTTGAATCCCATGCTCACCACATTGCCTGGATGAATGAGCAGATTTCCCAAGGAGCCATGCAGAATGTGCGGCATCTGTGGTCATCGGTGCGACCGAATGGCGATCGCCGTCCCTACACTCTCAATCGCCTAGAACTAAGAATCTGTGATTTAGTGAGCGATCCGGTTAAACTACTGGCGATTACTGCTTTACTCGAAGCTCGTATCCTTCAGCTTTTGGAGCATCCAGAGTTAGATCCGTTAGAAAGCAGCTCTCTGCCATCAGCAACGCAGTCAGATGATCTCGTTGATTTAACTGACGCCAACGAGAAAGCAGTGTCTAAACTCAGCCTAGATGCCGAATTAAGACATTGGCGTGATGGCAGCAGCATTTTGGCGCGAGATTGGATTGAAGAGATATACCAAGAGGTATGGGCAACCGCGAAGGCAAATGGCATTAGCTGTTTCCTATCGCCGCTAAAGAAAATTTTGAGAGAAGGCAACGAAGCGCAGCGCTGGCTTAGCCTTTATTATCAAGGCATAGACTGCACAAGCATCATGACTCAAGCAATTCACCAATCAGCAGAACAAGAACTCGTCCTAGAGAGTGAACTGTGTGAACCCCTAGCGGCCTAATCATGGCGACTTAAACCGTCTCTTGATGCCTGAACATGCACGCTATTTATCGACAGAGTCCAAGAGGTACAGATAGGAGATTAAAAACCATCAAAATATCTTGGCAAGATTCTCGCAAAAACAAAAAAGTTCCCGCTTGGTGTCATACATCAGAAATACATATATCTTGCTCACTGGGGGTGCTCATCTCGGATGCGATCGCGGCGCTCGTCGAGTTGGGCATCATGGTGTTATGAACGCTCTATGAACCCACGCTTCATCCTTGATCAAACGGCAAGATAGTGGCTGCCCTCTTTAACAGACGTCACACTAGTCTCATTAATGATTTTCATATGCCCCAGGTTGTTCTTGTTCAGCCCCAAATCCCTCCCAATACTGGTAACATCGCAAGAACCTGTGCCGCAACAAATACAGAACTTCATCTCGTCGGCCCACTCGGGTTTGAAATTAGCGATCGCCAGCTAAAACGAGCCGGACTCGACTATTGGCCCCACGTCAATTTGCATCAGCATCTCTCAATCGAAGCGTTTCAGGCATACCATGCAACTCAGAGTGGGCGATGGGTCGGTTTTAGCACTTCAGGAGTTCATAACTATATCCATTTCAAGTTTCGAGAAGATGATTGGCTACTGTTTGGTTGCGAAACCAGTGGATTGCCGCCTCATGTCTTATCGATGTGTACCTCGACGGTATATATTCCCATGAGCCAGACTCATGTTCGCAGTCTCAATCTTTCCGTTAGTGCAGCAGTGGGCTTATTTGAAGCATGTCGACAACTAGGTCATCTCGGCTCAGTCTAGTCGTATAGCCCTACGCGCTCGCGTTAGGACATTAAACGTGTGGTGAGCCCCCGCACCGCGGGGGCTCACCACACAAACCTGAGTCCGCAAGACTATATACCCGGCATCAAAAATTTTTAGCCCCTTCAAAGGCGCAAACTTTATTCATCAAAATAACTATATGCCGATGAAGCGAGTATATGGTTTCAGATAAAACCGACTATGGCAATGTGTATGGTGCTTAACGCAAGCGCATACCGCTATTTTAAAATCTTGTTCAAGATTGACTTAATCTGGCAATTAGTGGTGGAAGATAGCGAACAAATTAGCTACGATGTTTGCTTGCTACTCATTAGCGGTTACAGTTTCCTACACTACCAAATCACACAGTCTTTGATAAGAAATTTATATGAAAAAAATCCACCTCTAGATTGATAAATTTGGTGCAGAGATTTACCAAATTTAGCTGAGGAAACTATTTTGCTGAGTATTAGTAATCAGCATATCGCTCAGATAAATTCCCAGCTTTACCAAATCATTTCAGGCAGTGCTATGCAGTTCAACCGCTCTCAATAGACTGACAAACCTTGAGTGTAGATTAGATAAAACAAGAAACTTCGAATTCTCGAAAGCTCCTGTTCAACTGGTTTTCACTCCAGTTAGACGGCATTAAGTAGCCGCTAGAGATAACAATCAGAATCAGAATTCAACTCAATTTTTTTTCTGCAAGGAAGTCTAAAAGAGGGAGTTAAACTTAACTTTCTAGTCATGAATCGACCTAGAATACAGCGAAGTAAAGGTGTAGATTAGTCTGAGTTGACTCATGTATTAGCTTTACTAAAGCATCTAAGTGTTGAACTTTTTCTTGGCTAGTGTAATCTTGTGTAAATCGAAAAAGCGGGGTAATCTTGCCTACGTCATACGATAATGTCAGTGATCTTCCTCGCCTTAAAATGTGATTTGCATCATTGACTGATACGGAGACTGATACAGATTAGTTGCATCTAGACAGTTAAGCGCTGGTCATTTAGGAGGTCGTTCTTTGAAACGAGCATTTCCGAGGAGGGTAGAGCCCGTTTCCCTCAGTTCATCAGCTGCCGATGCTATGGCAGAATCGCCACGTCGGGTTCTCCCTGAGGTTAATCGCAGAGTACGCACTTCGGCTGCCATGGTGGGTTTAGCATTGTCTATGGGCGCGGTAGGCGCTCTCGTTCCTCGACAAGGAGACGAAGCCGCTGCATCCGAGCCCAGGGCGGGTTGGTTCACAGTTGCTGAGGTTCCTCAGGCACTGAAATCTGAACCCTCTGCCATCAAAGCCAGTGCTGATCCAGCACCTGTTCGGACCGGTTCTTTGTCAACATCTGCGCCGGGTGAGCATGTTGTTAGAGAGGGAGAAACTCTTTGGCAACTATCACGCCGTTACAGCGTTAGCGTTGAGGAGATTCTTGCTGCCAATGGT
>DBGGTD010000237.1:0-4012 GCA_051162585.1 Elainellaceae cyanobacterium | reverse complement strand
GTGAAGGCGGTGAAGGCGGTGAAGGCGGTGAAGGCGGTGAAGGCGGCGAAGCGGGCACCACAATCTTTACACCGACTGATAGCGACGGCAGCGAAGGCAGCGAAGGCGGTGAAGGCAGTGAAGGTGGCGAAGGCGGTGAAGGTGGCGAAGCGGGCAGCACGTCATTTCAAGATCAGCTGAGCGGAGCAGAATTGCTCAATGCATTGCGAAGTGGAGGGCATGTTATCTTCATCCGTCATGCTCAAACCGAAGCAGATTATGCAGATCAAGCTGATCCAAATCTAAATCTTAGCGACTGCTCAACTCAACGAACGTTAAGTGAAGTCGGTTGGCAAGATGCCGTACAAATAGGAGCCGCATTTGAATTTTTGGATATCCCCATAGGAGCTGTCTATTCTAGCCAGTATTGCCGTGCATGGCAGACTGCGGATCTTGCCTTCGGACAATACATCAAGCAACCAGGGCTGAACTTTGCCCGTGCAGAAGAGTACACCGATGAGCAAATTGCTCAGATGACAGCTGGCATTATGCCCTTCCTGACTGCTGTCCCAACTCCTGGAACAAATACAGTGGTCGTTGGCCACGATGACGTGTTTGACTCAGCGACGGGCATTTATCCAGAGCCTCAGGGGGTTGCGTATGTGCTGACTCCTGATGGGCAAGGTGGGTTTACGATTCAAGCCAATTTGTTACCAGAAGAATGGGTTGAGTTGACGCAGCAGTAATTTCAAACGCACTGGGTGCAGCGTACTGGGTGCAGCGTATTCGATAGTTGCGATCAGCTCCGGTTTCTGACGCTGCGCCCATATTAGTTGATCCTGGCTGTCGGCAGCACATTTATTGCAACACCCATCTCATTTTTAACGGCTTTCAGTTTCGGGCAGTCTCGTCCCGCGATCGACCAATTCTGCAGATCTTCTACACCGGATGAAGAATGGGATTGCTGCGGGTTATTTCTAGGCAGTCATCCAGTGATAACTCCTCCGCAATTTGCCACCACTGCCCGGTATGTAGCTCAATAGATCATCAACAGAGGTAATTCGGGCACGCTTGAGAGCCAAATAGGTTGGGACATGAAGCTGAAGAACGTCGACTATTAGGTGCGGCTATAAAGCTTTGTCACCGCTGCCAAATGCTCTCTGAGTTGCGGCGTTAACATGTCAAGGTCAGGGTAGCGCCAGCGCCAATTGCCTGCATTCGTGCTGGGATCGTTCATCCGGGCACGGTTGTCTAACCCCAAAATATCTTGAAGCTGCACGATCGCTAGATCGGCAACAGACGCAAACGCCATGCGAATCAACACCCAGTTGATTTCCGTAATGTCATCAGGAGACGAATAGTTCAAATAGGTCGCCAAGAACTGCTTCTCGGCGGCGCTGGCTCGGTTCCACCATCCCAGTGCAGTGTCGTTGTCATGGGTGCCTACATACACCACGCAATTATGGATAAAGTGATGCGGCAGGTAAGGATTGTTTGAATCTTCGGCAAACGCAAATAGTAAGATACGCATACCTGGAAACTGAAAGCGATCGCGCAGTTCTTCAACCTCTGGCGTGATGATGCCCAAATCTTCGGCTAAAACTGGCAGCGTGCCAAGGCGATCGCCCAGGGTTTGGAAAAACTCAACGCCAGGAGCTTTAATCCATTCGCCGTTGATTGCGTTTTCTTCTCCCGCAGGGACTTGCCAGTAGGCTTCAAACCCTCGGAAATGGTCAATCCGCACGATATCGACGTATTCTAAGGTAGCTTGAAACCGCTTGATCCACCAATCGAAATCTGTCTTTTTCAAATAGTCCCAATCGTAGACCGGGTTTCCCCAAAGCTGTCCGGTGGCGCTAAAGTAATCGGGCGGAACGCCAGCAATATGAATCGGTTCCAGCGTGTTTCGATTAAGCTTAAAACAGTTCGGATTGGCCCAAACATCCGCACTGTTGTAACAAACATAGATGGAAATATCGCCAAAGATTTTGACTTGTTTTTGATTGGCATAGGCACGCAGGGCTTTCCATTGTTCAAAAAACTTAAACTGCAAAAACCTATGGTACTGAATCTCGTCTTTGAGTTCTTCAGACTTCGATGCTAATGCGTCAGGCTCACGTCGGGCGATCGCAGATTCCCAGTGATTCCAATCTTGCCCTTCATATGCGTCTAACAGCGCCATGAAAAGCACATAATCATCCAGCCAAAATGCCTGTTCTCGACAAAACTGGTCAAATTCGGAACCGGGCTGAAAGCCTTGAAAGGCAAGCTTTAAAAATTTTGTTTTATAAGGAATAACGCGATCAAAATTAATGCGATTAGAATTCTCCTCACCCGGCGATGGTACTAGCTCACTGGTGTCTAGTAAGCCATCATCTACGAGCTGCTCCAGGCTAATTAGCAACGGATTACCCGCAAACGCGCTGAAGTTCATCGTATAGGGAGAATGTTCGTATCCGGTTGGGCCAAGCGGCAGCACCTGCCATATTTTTTGCCCCGTTTGCTCTAGAAAATCGACGAACTGATACGCAGATTTTCCTAAATCGCCAATCCCAAACTGGCTAGGCAAGCTAGTTGGATGTAGAATAACGCCGCTAGAACGTTGAAAAGGCATACGTGATAGTCACTGCGCTGGTTTAGGTAGTCTGAAAAGCACTCGGCTGTTGGCACTAATGCAAGATGTGATACTACTAAGGGACTTGCGGAGAAATAAACTCCCAGCGATTCTAGAGAATGGGAAGCACAGATTTGCCCCCTCCTGCTCTAACTCTCTAAACTCTAACTCTCTAAAATTGAAATCACAGGGATAATGTTAACTGACACCATCAAATCTAAGTAGCTAGGCACAATTAAATATAAAACGTTCTAGCGGATAATCCCCAGCTTTGCTGCGCGCTTCCATCCCATCAATGACGGCCATCGCCAGGTCATATTCGTTATCAAACATTTGACCTGCAATGCGCATTCAGTCGCAGCATATGGGCTCGGTCACGAGTCCGATAGGGCACGCTCTGAGCTTCCCGCAGTTCGCTTAAGGTGCGATCCTCTGCTTCGCTTAAAACGATGCGTAATGGAGCAGGCATAGTTGGCGATGCTAGCGACCCTCCTATCTTATGTTTAATTCAGCCTTCCTACTTAGCATCGTTCAGCAAGGCTCACTAACTGCTCAAACTGCTCAAATTCGATGCCCAACAGGAGCTTTGTCCGTCCAGGGTGGGGTTGGATATACTGATAGGGATTTCTCGTAGTGGTAGAGGCATAAATTGTTATCTACCACCCTTTTTTAGCGTGAATTTATATTTCGGACAGGTCTACTGACTTCATCCGTTTTAGAGCGACGCTGATTTTGTAGTGCGATCGCTTGAGAACTACACCCTCTAACAGTAAAGGGATGATCGGATTTAGGTAGGAGAAGGCGATCGCTCGTCATACTAGAGCATGGTTTGAGAGATGATGGCGTTGGCGCTAGCGTAGCCATGCCCGAAAGGGCTATAGCCTCTCCATCGGAGAATCGCTTCTGCTACCAAATATTTTCCCATCAAAGATGTGACAATTGCAATTGAGCCAGTGCCAGAACCTGGAGTTGTGCTTGGTTTGCCGGGCCTTGGGGCCATTGGCATCGGCACAAAACTCAGACGAACGCGCTAGATTAGATCAGTACTGCGCTAAACGTTCATGTTTGAGGCTCTCGTCGTTTTTCTGATCATTGGGCTGATCATCGCTGGGATACTGGCTCACCCAGTGCTGATTAGATACCGCCGCGATCGCCTCAAACGTCATCCGTTTCCATCCCAATGGGCTGACATCCTAGACCGCCAACCCCTCTATGCTCGGCTTTCGTCAGACGAACGCCATCGTCTGCAAGGTCACATTCAAATACTTTTGGCAGAAAAGCAGTTTATCGGCTGTGCCGGATTGCAAATCACCGATGAAATCAGAGTAACGATTGCGGCGATCGCTAGCCTGCTGTTGCTTAATGAGCGAGGCGAATATTTTCCAAAACTCCGCTCTATTTTGGTTTATCCTGGCGCGT
>DBGGTD010000236.1:0-4700 GCA_051162585.1 Elainellaceae cyanobacterium | reverse complement strand
AGCTCCTGCCATAATTGCCAAAGCTGAGTTTTTGGCTCCACTGATTTTGACGTGACCATGAAGGCGAGCTCCACCCCAGATTTGAAGTGTGGAATGGCCTTCTTCAGGAAGAGGGTAGGAGCTTGATGAATGAAGAGAGGGGTTAATGGGTCTATCCTCCAGAACGAACTAAATGTTATGACGATGAGTAAATTTGGTTAGATTTTACCGGAAAGCAGCAACATGTCTAGAGTCTTGGCTGACTGTTGCTCGTGTAGAATTACGTATATGATTCTCCAATATCTCTAAATGGAGCACAATCATGGAGTTGACTGACACAGAATACTACGTCATTATGGGAAACTGCAGCATCGAATGACAAGCCTTGCGGAACTGGCGGAATTGGTAGACGCGCTAGATTCAGGTTCTAGTGTCTGCAAAGACTTCCGGGTTCAAGTCCCGGGTTCCGCATCTGCTAAAAACCTCGTGAGTGCAAACCTCGTGAGTGATAACTTTACCATCGATAGTCTGCCTGAAGTCTGAGCGCAAATTTCAGAATAACTTCTCAGAATACATTTTGGGGTTTGGGTCAATTTTACTGATCGTCTGCTGTTTTTTGTAACAAAAGTTTAATGAAAGTGATGGCCAGGTTTGCATTTCACTGAGCTGAGCCAGCTCGAAACAAGTAGGTCATGCATCATTTGCCTTTAGACTCGTATGACTATTAGTTTTAATGATCAACGCAATGCTCTAATTCCGTGAATTCAGGCATGCTGACTAGTTTGCAGAATCCATTTATTAAACAATTTCGGAAGCTTCACCGGGCGCGCGATCGCCACAACCAGAATTTTTTTTTAATCGAAGGCACTCATTTACTAGAAGAGGCGGTTGCGGTTCAATGGCAAATTTTGTCGGTCTGCTGCACACCGAAATGGCAAGATGCCCATGCTGATTTGTGGACACAGATTTCATCGCGGGTAGACCGGACTGAACTAGTCAGCGAAGACGTTTTGAAGGCAATTGCAACGACGGTAAACCCTGATGGTGTCGTTGCCATGGCAGCGCGGTCGTCTAATTTGATACTTGAGCATCGAATTAGCATAGGCATCGCTTTGGAAACGTTGCAAGACCCTGGGAATTTAGGGACTATTATTCGCACCGCCGCCGCCGCCGCCGTTGACGGACTGTGGATCAGCGCGGATAGTGTCGACCCCGATCATCCCAAAGTGTTGCGATCATCTGCCGGTCAGTGGTTTCGAGTGCCGATGCAGGTTTCCAATGATTTGCGCTCCGATATTCAGTTGTGTAAGGCTGAAGGCGTGCAAATTATTGCAACATTTCCGGAGGCATCTCAATCATACTGGGATATTGACTTTCGAAAGCCTTCTTTACTTTTAATGGGTAATGAGGGAGCAGGATTATCAGGCGAACTCGCGAATATGGCAGATATTAGAGCTGGAATTCCATCTGCTGCGGGCGTAGAGTCAATCAATGTAGCGATCGCCACAGCCCTGATGCTTTATGAAGTGCTTCGCCAGCGCCAATATCAATAATCGATGTTAGGGGCATAAATCTTGAGACTGAATATATTGCTCAATGTCAGCAACAGCGTCTTCAAGAGAGTCTACTTTGAAGTCGGAGTCGAGCGAGTGAGTCTCTAACTGATCTAAATCAGCTCGATTATTGTCGAGGGGCTGTTCGCTGGACGAATGCTTCCCCTCTGACGCATCTTTCTGAGAAGCCGATAGTCGTTTTTCAAGCTGACTGAGTGCTTCTATGAATTGTTGAGTAGCAGAGTGACGAAGCTTTTGGTGTTGGTGGTTCATAGTAGACTCCCAAAATGCGAGAATAGGGAGGCGAGATGATTGATGGGTGTAAAATCTGAATTTAACATGCCCAGTTTGACCTACGTTGATGCACGAATCTCTGCGAAGGATTGCTGACGTAGTTTAAAAGACAAACTGTTACGTGAGACTTCCGCAATCCATCATCAATACAACATAAATTTTCTCTATAAGTCGATTGAGGGAGTTGTCTAACGAACCCACTCCAGTTGAGAATTGAACAGGGCAATACATACAGGACGAGTGACGTGAGCGAAGGATTTGATTACGATCTGGTTATTATTGGCGCAGGCGTGGGTGGTCATGGTGCTGCTCTCCATGCGGTCAGTTGCGGTCTCAAGACCGCTATTATCGAGTCGGGCGACATGGGGGGAACCTGCGTCAACCGAGGCTGTATTCCATCGAAGGCACTCCTAGCAGCCTCAGGACGCGTTCGAGAATTGCACAATACTCATCATCTGAAAGCGCTGGGTGTCCAAGTTGAGCAGGTCATGTTCGATCGCCAAACGATCGCCAATCATGCCATTACCCTGGTCGACAAGATTCGAGGAGACTTAACCAACAGTCTGACTCGTCTTAAGGTTGATGTCATTCGGGGATGGGGAAAGCTCGCAGGGTCTCAAAAAGTGGCGATCGCGACCAACGAGGGCGAAACAATCATCACAGCGAAAGACATCATTCTAGCTCCGGGATCAGTGCCTTTTGTCCCTCCGGGTATTGAGCTCGACGGCAAAACCGTGTTTACGAGTGATGACGGGCTCAAACTAGAATGGCTTCCCCAGTGGATTGCCATCATCGGCAGCGGATACATCGGCCTAGAATTTTCTGATATCTATACGGCCTTAGGGTGTGAAATCACCCTCATCGAAGCACTCGATCAACTCATGCCTGGGTTTGATCCAGACATTGCCAAGATTGCGCAACGGCTGCTGATTGCACCGCGAGATATTGAAACTCGTTCTGGGTTGCTAGCTAAGCGCGTCGTCCCAGGTTCGCCCGTTATCATCGAACTGGCTGATGCCAAAACCAAAGAAATTGTGGAAATTTTAGAGGTGGATGCTTGCCTAGTCGCCACGGGGCGAGTTCCGGTGACACAGGATATCGGTCTCGAATCGGTAGGGGTTGAACCCAATCGACGTGGGTTTATTCCCGTCGATGACCATATGGCCGTTCTCAGTGACGGACAGCCTCTGCCTCATCTTTGGGCAATTGGTGACGCGACGGGCAAAATGATGTTAGCTCATGCAGCGTCTGCTCAGGGAATTGTTGCCGTTGAGAACATGAGTGGGCGCATTCGCCAGGTTGACTATCGCAGCATTCCTGCCGCAGCATTCACCCATCCTGAGATTAGCTTCGTCGGCATGACCGAACCGACTGCAAAAGAATTCGCGACAGCAGAAGGCTTCGAGGTGGCGACAGTCCGCTCGTATTTTAAGGGCAATTCGAAGGCGATCGCTGAAGGAGAAACGGATGGATTAGCCAAAATCATTTACCGTAAAGATACGGGTGAGGTGCTGGGGGCCCATATTATCGGGTTGCATGCGTCAGATTTAATTCAAGAAGTTGCGGGTGCGATCGCCCAACGCCGCTCAGTTCATGACCTTGCATTTGTGGTGCACACCCATCCGACACTGTCTGAAGTCTTAGACGATGCCTATAAGAGAGCATTGACTGTATCCTGATAGCGCTGTAGATTTCATCATCTTTCATAGCCTCATGCAAATTCGACGCCGACCTCCAAGTCCTGTTGTCAACGTCAAAAGCCTTCAGTATCAAGTTCGTTTACCTGATTCATCCCCACGCAACATTCTCGAAGAAATTGTGTGGCATAAGGAATCAGAAGTTGATCAATGGCGATCGCGAATTTCGTTAAAGGAGTTGCAAAAGCAAGTCGCAGACATTGACCCTCCTCGTGACTTCGTGGCAGCCTTGAGGCAGGGAAAGACTCAACCAGCGCTGATTGCTGAGGTCAAAAAGGCATCTCCAAGTAAAGGCATCATTCGAGAAGACTTTAATCCAGTCGCGATCGCCCAGTCGTATCAAGACTGCGGAGCATCATGCGTGTCAGTTTTGACAGACAGCCATTTCTTTCAAGGAAGTTTTGACTATTTGCGCTATATTCGCCAAGCGGTTGACCTCCCGCTGCTCTGCAAAGATTTTTTGATTTACCCATATCAAATGTATCTAGCACGAGCGAACGGAGCTGATGCAGTGCTGCTAATTGCAGCCATCTTGTCGGATAAAGATTTACGCTATTTCACCAAGATTGCTAAAAGGCTGGGCATTGCAGCCTTGATTGAAGTCCACACGTTGGCTGAGCTCGACCGCGTGTTAGCGCTCGATGACGTTCACCTGATTGGTATCAACAATCGCAATCTACAAAACTTTACCGTCGATCTTCAAACCACATGTCAACTTTTAAATGCAAGACGGCAGGCGCTAGAGAAGAGGGATATTCTGGTGGTGAGTGAATCGGGGTTGCACACCTCAGATGATTTGAACTGCGTCTATCAAACGGGAGCCGAGGCAGTCCTTATTGGGGAACTGCTAATGAGGCAATCTGATCCCGGTCAAGCGATCGCTCATTTATTCTCACACTAGTCCAGTCTGATGCGCCCCTGATGATTGAGGGTTAGTATTAGATTTGACGGGTGTTCTAATTTTTTATAAGGATTGCTCATACTGCACATGGAGCCGATTCCACTTCCTTCCCATATCCATTACGAGTTACTGTTACAGCTCTTAGAACGTCAGACCATGTTTGCTGTGGGGCAGCGATCTTCACAACAAAACCAAGTTCATCAGTTGATTGTGACTCTTCGCAAAGCCTTAACATTACAAAAACAATTAGAGGAAAGCTGTGAACGAGCTAATTTG
>DBGGTD010000235.1:0-2563 GCA_051162585.1 Elainellaceae cyanobacterium | reverse complement strand
CACAAGGGATCTATTCTTTTTCGAGTGTTGCCTTTCATGAGCATTTAGCACTTCAACTGAATGATTGAGGAAGACGAACTCGTTTCACTCGACTTAACGAGTATAACTAATTGCTCGCTCTAAACCTGGTACAACATTGTTACTATCCAACACGCTCTTGACGTACTACGCAGAAGATGAGGAAAAGCCCGATCTAACCGTTCCAAATTATGCAGAGCCCATTCAAATTAGGTTAGCAGAAAACACTTATCCTATTAACGACAAGTAGAAGTAGCTATATCATAAATTTCCATGAGCTTTTGATAATTGGCAATTGCAGTAAATTTTGTTTCAAATTCAAATCGAGCTG
Source organism: Elainellaceae cyanobacterium (assembly GCA_051162585.1). Classification (GTDB taxonomy): domain Bacteria; phylum Cyanobacteriota; class Cyanobacteriia; order CAZCXK01; family CAZCXK01; genus DBGGTD01. The sequence continues at coordinate 2,214 of DBGGTD010000235.1, read as the reverse complement.
TTCGCCTCATCTCCGCAAGCTTTGACGGGTGTGACAAAAGCCAGTCCACTTTAGATGCTAGCGATTGAGCATCACCTGGATCAAATAAAAGCCCTGTATGACCATCTTGCACTAGCTCGGCGATCGCCCCAATGTTAGCAGCGATTACAGGGGTTCCTTTAGCAAATGCCTCAACTGCGACCCGACCAAATGTTTCATACCATTTTGATGGAAAAACTAAAAACATTGCCTCTCCCATCAAAGCATGAACGTCTGCCATAGGCCTCCGACCTAACCATTCAATCTTCGGAGACTTCGCTGCAGCACGTTGAACGTCAGGAGCTAATGGACCATCTCCAACGATTTTTAAGGGAAAAGGTGTCTTAAGCTTTTCCCATGCAGAAATGAGCGTATCTAGTCCTTTCTCCACAGACAAGCGTCCTACAAATAAAGCATAAGAACCTTGTCCTTCTCCTACTCCGGGATCTGGATACACAAAATTGGGTTTAACGATGATTTTCTCAGCTGGCAGACCTCCCTGGATGAATTTTTCACGAGCAAAATGAGTCAACGTGATGTAAATATCTACCATGTTGGTCCAAGTTTGAATGGCGCGATGAGTCGTAATCATAGCAGCCGTAACACCGCTAGCCGCTCGACTCTCTCGGTAACACGCATGCATGATCCCTGGATAGGGAATCGGTTTACCCAAGCAGTCTTCGCATACTTCTCCGTCTCGGAAAAAGAGTGCATTGGGGCAAAGAAGGCGATAATTTCGTAATGTTTGAATAACAGGAACTCCTTCTCCCTTTGCAGCATAATACACAGAAGGAGAAATCAAAGGGAAAAAGTTTTGCACATGTACGATGTCATACTTTGCCTGCTGCAACTTTTGTTGAACCTTTCGATGTGATTCTGCAGACCAGATCGTTTTGAATGCAGTTTTGATAGCACCTAGAGTTTTAATGCGTTGATTACTGTCTATGTAAGTGTCTACATAGTGACCCATTTCCCGAAGAAGACGTTGCTCCAGTTCACAGGATTCATCCTCGCCACCACGGATTTGATATTCATTATGTATAGTTAGAATCTGCATTTCTTGATTCCTAGATCTCAAAATAAGTCGGTGGTCACAATTAACTATAGAACCCATAGAACCCTGCGCTGCCCGCTGCGCTGCCCGCGCAGGGTTTTGGATTTGGTTTTTAATTGTGCCGAGGTACTTAATATTCAATAAAATATCAATCTGGCGTATTTTCTAGGGTGAATGGTAGAAATACATTCTCAGAAAGCAACATGGAAACAGGATATTGCTACAGGTGTTCACTGGAGAATTAAATATATCTCTGTATGAAGCAGCCTGCTTAATATGTAACCACAGCCATAAAAATTTGTGTCACACGACTATTTAATATCGATTCGATAGATAGGCAGTAAGCATACACTGAATATACAATTCCTCCTTAAGATGAAGCTTTTTTAATGTCTCTATCTGTATAGAGACATGACTCTTATTCCTCCTTAGTCACTTTAATTTATGCAGGCTTGTCATCAGTAGAGCCTGTCTAAAGCCTTCATAAAAGCTTTTTATTTTAGAAAACCAGTTGCAGCTCAGTATCAATTTTGCCTTTTATGATGTTCTTGCCACCGCAAGGCTACGATGATGGCAATAAATAGCATATATCCAGGTTCTTCCATTTGAGTAAAAACGAAACCATGAACGCAAACATTTAACAGGAGATAGCACGAGAAATCATCTAGGCAGATCCGTCTCCAGATAGTGGATGCCAAGAATAAGTAGGCGCCTAATCCTAAAAAACCTAAATCTCCCCAGATCCCCGCCCATCCCCAGAAAGGAGAAAACATACTCGATTGATCTCCTAACCAACTTGCCCCTACGGCTGACCAAACTTCACTAGACATAGGATGACTTGTTGCCCCAAAAGGATTAAGCAAATCGGCATAGTCACGAATCATCCATCCTCCTAGTCGACCAACTGTATGCCCTGGACCAAGACCTACCAGCCAATTGATTGGAGATTCAAAATGGGATGAGATAATACGGAGTGATGCTGACTTTAAAAGGGTAGCTTCTCCATCTGATCCGTAGATTTCAGGTCTTGCCCAGGTGTTAAACGCCCCAAAAGCAGGTACATTTTGGATACACCAAAGTAAGATAGATATTAATAAAATGCCTCCAATTAAATACTTCAAGAATTTAGTAATGTTTTTCAT
>DBGGTD010000234.1:0-2737 GCA_051162585.1 Elainellaceae cyanobacterium | reverse complement strand
GGGGGAGTCTTCGCCGTTTTTTCTAATACGATGCAGTGGCGGGTGCTGTGACTCAAGGGAGTTTCAAATGCATCGACTCGGGCGATCGCCCCGCCTAGTAGTGCTATAGCGGCTTGCAGGCGATCTGCTTCGTCATCTGACCATTGCCCGCGATACAGAATGGCGTGTCCTCCCTGCTTGAGCAGCGGCAGCGCATATTCGGCACACACCGATACAGGAGCCACGGCTCTGAGTAATGCTCCATCGTAGTGCCCTCGATGCTGAGGATGTCGCCCGATGTCTTCGACTCGCCCGGTCAGCGTCTGGGCAGTGGTGATGCCGAGGTCGGGCAAGATGGAGTTTAGAAAGGCGATCTTCTTTTGAGTCGAATCGAGTAGAGTCATGGTCATATTGGCATGGGCGATCGCCACTGGAATGCCTGGAAATCCGGCTCCGGTGCCAATGTCGATGAGAGTCATCTGAGGACGAGAAATCGAAAGAAGGGAACGATGCTCCGTTTCGTCGCAGGATTGTTCTGCATCTTGGGTGTTAGGGTCACTATCTCCTGTAGCACTGACGAGTGACTGAATCCCTCGAAGCGAATCCCACAGGTGCTTTTCCCAAAATTCAGTGGGTTCTGTGATTCGAGTGAGATTAAATTGACGATTGCCTTCTAGAACGGAGTGATAAAGCTGCTGAAACTGCTGATATTGGTCTGGAGTGGGGTGCCAGCCTAGAGTATGTTGCCAACAGTCGTCGAGACGTGGCAAATCGGGATAAGAACCGGATACCCCGTGGGGCGATCGCAGCGCGTTTTCCATCGAATACAACTCCTAAGCGACCGATCGGCGCGACTTGGATGCGGCGGCGAGTTCAGACGGCTTAACGGAGCGGAGTTCTCCGTGATTAAGCGTCCAACAGCAGTCGGCGATCGCCAACAGTTCTCTGGCATCGTGCGTAACCACCAGCAAACTCCACTCTTGCTTGAGCTTTGCTAACAAATTGACCAGTTGCTGCCGCATCGACCAGTCTAGTCCTGCGGTGGGTTCATCCAACAACAGCAGATAGGGTTGGCGAATCAACTGTACTGCCAACGCTAGCCGTCGCTGCTGACCACCACTGAGCGATTGGGGAGAGGTTTTGTCCATAGGTAAATGAGACAACCCTACTGACTCTATGGCTTGTTCGATGCGTTCTTTCCCTAGTTCGGGATGCCCTAACCGCAGCTCTTCCAAGATTGTGTGACCGCAAAAATGACGCTCTGGAAACTGAAACACCAACCCGCCCAACTGTTGGAGATGATCGGGGGTGAGTTCTTGCTGTCGCCAACGCACGTTTCCCGACGTTTTTTTGGCCAGTCCCGCTAAAATCTCTAGTAATGTCGTCTTTCCCGAACCGCTTGGACCAACGATTAAGCCAAGCTTTTGAGGCGGTAGTTCTAAGTTAATCGACTTCAGAATCGCTGTAGGTGTCGCAGCAGGATGATAAACCAGGTTTCTGAGATACAGCATTAACAGTAAATCTTTAGACGTATTGGTTGGACGTATTTTGGAACGGGATGGACGCGTCGGGAACTAGCCGAGATCTATCTTAGTGGACAAGTTCTCATGCTGGCTATTCCCCTGACTCAACGGAACCTCCCCACACCAGCTCAAGTCTGAATTTATAAAGGCAGGCATATCTCGCAACGTGCATTCAGCGATCGCTCATCGCCTTGCTGATTCAATTCCTCCGATCCTATAAAACTCTGCGGTAGACTCATCATGTGAGTTGATGATATTGTGAGTCGCGCAGGGTAAACCGTGGGTGTTTCTAACGTGAAGATTCTAAGATTCGCGTTGTTTAATATGTATCGACATTTACATAATAGTCTTAGTTGATGACACGACACACACCATCTATGCTCCTTTCAACACAACAATCTACGTCTAATCCAAATCGCCGAATCAAGCAGTTTGCCTCTGCAGCCATCGGAACTGTGGCGATCGCCCTCAGCATGTGGGTTAATCCGGCACTCGCCGATCCGTTTCGTACCACCAACACTCGCGAATTTGATGGTCAAACCGAAGCAGCGTTTGATGCGATGTTCGTCCGAGGCGATTATCGCGCTTCCGAACAACACCTCGAGGCTGCGGCATCCGATGAGCCAATGATCCACGCGATGAAAGCATCGCTCGCCTATCTCGATGAAGATTGGGAAGCGCTCTCAGAAAATGCGCGTCTAACTCTAGAAAGCGCCGATCGGTTAATCGCAGATGATCCGCTGCGGGGATACCTCTATACCGCCATCGGACACTTCATGGAAGGGGCATACGTGCTATCGACTCAAGGTACGGTGCGGGCAACCCCAACCGTCCTCAGCAAGCTGCGTCAGGTGTTTGACAACTTAGGGCAAGCAGAAAGCATTGACTCTACTGACTCAGAATTAAATCTAATCAAGGGCTACATGGATTTGATGCTTGCGGTCAATCTGCCGTTTAGCAGCCCGGATCAAGCCATTGAGCGCCTTCAAGCGTATGGCGCCCCCGTGTATCTCGTGAATCGTGGAGTGGCGATCGCCTATCGTGACCTGCGTCAAGAAGACAAAGCACTCGAATATGTCGACAAAGCGCTGCAAGAAACCCCTGACAATCCTGATTTGTATTACCTTAAAGCCCAAATTCTTAGACTGCAAGGAAACTTAGAAGAGAGCGAACAATTATTCCAACAAGCTCTCCGCAAGCAGGCACAGCTTCCAGACAGTCTAGCAGAGCAAGTG
>DBGGTD010000233.1:0-10240 GCA_051162585.1 Elainellaceae cyanobacterium | reverse complement strand
CCCTATAAAACCCTGTGCTGCCCGCTCAGCGGGCAGCACAGGGGTTTGAATTTGGTTTTTAATTGTGCCAAGGTACTTAGTGAGTCGGGTGATGGATTGGTGTTCACTAACAATTTGGCTTTAAATTGGCTTTCAATAGGCGTTATCTCTTATGCAACCTCCTATTTCTCTCGGAGCTGTTCTGCAAAATCGCTATCGTGTCTTGAGTATCTTGGGTCAAGGCGGATTTGGGCGAACGTATCTCGCTGAAGATCAGGGGCGTTTTAACGAACTATGCGCGTTAAAAGAATTTATTCCGAGCCAGACTAGTGATTTTGCGATTGAGAAATCGAGGGAACTGTTTCAGCGAGAGGCAGCCATCCTATATCAAATTCAACATCCGCAGGTTCCTCAGTTTCGAGCAACCTTTGAAGAAGATCAGCGACTCTTTTTAGTCCAAGACTATGTAGAGGGCAAGACCTACCGGGATTTGTTGAACGAGCGACAGCTTCACGGCATGGCATTTAATGAAGCAGAAGTCATCCAAGTGATTCGTCAACTGCTGCCAGTGCTTGCCCATATTCACAGCAAAGGCATTATTCACCGAGATATCACACCCGACAATATTATTCTGAGACAGCGCGATCAGCTCCCTGTTTTAATTGATTTTGGTGTCGTCAAAGATATTGCCAAGATTGTCACTCAGGTTCAAAGTTCGACTGCTCGTCAGTCAACCACGGTCGGAAAGCTAGGATATGCGCCCAGTGAGCAAATGCAAACTGGGCGGGCGTATCCCAGCAGTGATTTTTATGCGCTGGCAGTGACGTCGGTGGTGTTGCTGACGGGGAAAGAGCCACAAGACCTCTATGATGACTCGCTGCTCACGTGGCACTGGCAGCAATGGGCACGGGTAAGTCCGGGGTTTGCACAGGTGCTTAATCGCATGCTGAGCTACCGTCCTGGCGATCGCTACCAAACTGCCAGCGAGGTAGAGCAAGCCCTACAACAGCTCACTCGCGTACCGATGCCGCCTCCAGCTACTCAGGCTCAACCCCACGGCGACCCTAATATTTCTCGAATGCAAACGATCGCCGTGGGGCGACGACCCGAGCCAACCGGGTATAGCGGCTATGCTCCCCCGCCTAGCCATCCTCAGCGAGCAGGGCCAACAATTCCGCGACCTAATGAACAGTCTGTGTGGGATAACCCCTGGGCTGTGTTCGCAATTGGCACCGGACTGGCAATCGTGACGGGGGTAACCGCCTGGGCCATTATTACAGCAATTTTGGACGCGCCTCCTGAGACTCCGATTGCTAGCCCAACTCCATCTCCGATTGAAACGGCGACTCCCTCTCCTACCCCAACGAGTGGCGATCGCCCCATCGAATATCAGCAGCAGTTAAATCTTGCCCCTGGCAGCAGCACGACGACCGAGGGCAATCTCCAAGCTGGAGAAACGATTAACTATATAATCGCCGCTGAGGAAGGAGAAACGCTTAGCGCCTATGTCGAAAGCGAGGGAGTTTTGTTGACGGTGCTATCTCCCGATGGAGAGCCCGTTGATAATCGAGCTGAGCGCGTTTCGCTGTGGGAAGGCACCGTGTCTTCTACAGGCGATTACACAGTTCAACTGAGCCCAGTACGGGGGTTATCTCAAAGCGACTACCAGTTGAACGTAGCGCTAGAGCCTGCCCCAGAACCCTCTCCCTCTCCAACTCCATCACCAAGCCCTACCCCCGTTGAACCAGACATCGAAACTCGACGGTTGAATGTTCCGGTTGGAGAGTCGCCGATTGAGGTGTCAGGAAGAGCCAGTGGACAACTCGTTCGCCGGTACTTAATCACTGCTCAAGAAAATCAGGTTCTCAGTGTTGAGTTATTAGAAGGCCCTGTGAGTCTAAATATTCGCTATCCTGACGGAGACTTGATTGAAGATGCCAGCCGAGTCGTATTTTGGCAGGCTCAGCTTCCTGAAAGTGGTGATTATCAAGTTGATGTGATCGCAACTCAACCATCTAACTTTACGCTAGAAGTTAGCGTTGAAAATGTGGAGTAAGCGTTGAATACCTTATTCATCACCGGAACTGATAATGCAGTGGGTAAAACCGTCGTTCTCTCGGCACTTGCTGCCTACTGGACGATACACTGCGCGGATCGAAGCCTGGGTATCTTGAAACCCATTCAAACGGGAGCGGGCGATCGCGAATTCTATACTCGACTCTTTTCGCTCAACCAATCGATTCAAGACACCAACCCGATCTATTTTGAAGCCCCTCTACCGCCTCCCATTGCGGCTAGACGAGAAGGGCGCCGGGTTGAGTTAGACATCGCGTGGCAGCAGTTAGATTCACTTCAGCAGCAGCGCGACTGGGTACTCATGGAGGCATGTGGCGGGTTGGGCTCCCCGCTGACCTACGAAACAACGGTGGCCGATCTGGCGTGGGATTGGCGATTACCGACGATTGTGGTGGTGCCAGTTAGAGCAGGGACAATCGGACAGGCGATCGCCCATGTTGCGCTCGCGCGTCAGTGTCGGCTTCATCTCAGGGGCATTATTCTCAACTGTATCGAGCCTGAGTCTGAACAATATCAAGCCGATTGGGCACCAGCCCAACTGATTCAATCACTGACCCAAACCCCGGTGCTAGGCTGCATTCCCCATGTCGCAGACCCCAGAGATATTCAAACCCTAGCGGCGATCGCGTCTAATCTGGATATCGAACGCCTCATCCCAAACGTGATGTCTGCGATGACGAGCGCCCGCTAGTGATGACCAGCAAGAGCGGGAGCCTGACATTCCGTGACCCTTTGATACTGAATTCTGACCCCACCATCTGAAATGCTGGGATTAGCCTCCACCGAAGGATACTCATGAAATAGTCTGTCTCATACGCTAATACGTAGAGGTACGAGACTCAGCCGATAAAATGGAGCATCCTCGGTAATCGGCCTGTTTGATTTTAGTATTCACAGTGATAAAAGCATTATGGTATCAACTCCTGTTAAGCTGTCGGTCGACTCATCTCGGATTCGACCTGAAATTCGAGACTTACAACCTCGTCTCAGCGAGTGGCGACGCAGACTCCATCAGCGTCCTGAATTGGGCTTTCAAGAACATCTCACATCCCAATTTGTGGCTCAAAAGCTCAGTGAATGGGGCATTGAGCATCAAACTGAGATTGCACAAACTGGAATCACCGCCGTTATACCAGGCAATCAGCCGGGGCCGGTTTTGGCAATTCGTGCCGATATGGATGCATTGCCCATTCAAGAGGCCAACGACGTACCCTACCGCTCCCAACATGATGGGGTGATGCATGCGTGCGGTCACGACGGGCATACGGCGATCGCCCTAGGAACGGCCTATTATCTCTCTCAACATCGAAACTTTCCAGGCACGGTCAAGTTTATCTTTCAGCCTGCTGAAGAAGGCCCAGGTGGTGCAAAGCCCATGATTGAGGCGGGTGTGCTCAAAGATCCAGATGTGGACGCTATTATTGGGCTACATCTTTGGAATAATCTTCCGCTAGGCACGGTTGGGGTGCGGAGCGGAGCGCTGATGGCCGCCGTCGAGCTCTTTGACTGCACGATTCAGGGCAAGGGAGGACACGGTGCCATGCCGCATCAGACTATCGATTCTATTTTGGTCAGCGCTCATATTGTCACAGCCCTACAGAGCATCGTGGCGCGCAATCTCGATCCGGTCAAATCAGGGGTCGTAACGGTAGGCAAACTCCATGCGGGGCATGCCTTTAATGTGATTGCTGACACAGCTCAGTTTGGCGGTACCGTCCGTTATTTTGACCCAGCACTCGATGGATTTTTCAAAGAGCGTGTCGAGCGCGTCATTGCCGGTATCTGCGAAAGCCACGGCGCACACTATACGCTCGACTATTGGCAATTTTATCCGCCGACCATCAATCATCCTGATATGGCGAACTTGGTACGCTCAGTCGCTGAACAGGTGGTTGAGACACCAGCCGGGGTTGTTCCCGAATGTCAAACGATGGGAGGCGAAGATATGTCGTTCTTCTTACAAGACGTTCCAGGATGCTATTTCTTTTTAGGCTCTGCCAACGCCGATCGAGGGCTTGACTATCCCCACCATCATCCCCGGTTTGATTTTGATGAAACTGCTCTGAGCATGGGCGTTGAGATGTTTGTCCGCTGTGTCGATCGCTTTATGCACCAGGGGTAAGAGTGGCAGACTGACACCGAGTTTAGCCAAGACTACATTTAATCCAGAATTTGGAGAGAATGGTGTCTTAAGATGGGGGCGATAGCAGCCTAGCGTTCAGCAATAGCGATTGTGCTTGAACGAGGCGATCGCCCCATCCAACCTTCTCTCTAGCTGCATTTAGCTCACTGCAATGACGTACCGTAAACCCTATCGAACCCCACCAGACGACTCTCCGCCCGGCGATCCGGATGAATTAGGTCGCCTCATTGATCTGATGCCCGCATCAGGACGAATGACATGTAAACTAATCAGCCGCCCAGAGCAACGGGAGGTGATTGACGCTCCATTTCCGGTACCGTGGAATCAAAATCGACTGATTGCGATTAATTTTAATTTATGGAATCAGCTTCCCCGCCCCCAGCGAGATCTGCTTTTTCTGCGAACGGTTAGCTGGGTCACAGGAATCCGCTGGCTTAAGTTCGACCTCTATCAAGGGGGAGTCGCTGTCGGTCTGCTTGGCACCTTAGTCGAGCTATTCCAAGGCGACGCAATGGGTGTGGTTGCCGCCGGAGGATTGACGGCACTAGCAGGCACTCAAATTTGGCGCAAAACTCGCAGTGCTCAAACCGAATTAGAGGCTGATGAAGCCGCCATTCGGATTGCCCAGCGTCGGAATTACACCGAAATCGATGCCGCCCGTCACTTGCATGCCACAATTGAAACGGTTGCCCGCCTCGAAGGTCGCCCTAGCCTAAGCTTTACAGAATTGCTGAGAAGTCAAAATCTCAGGGCGATCGCTGGCTTGTCGCCCCTAGGCGTTCCCCAAAGCGTAAGGAATCAAGAAGGCTAATAGCTGATAACCAATAGCTGATAGCTAATAACTAAACAACTTAAAACCGACTCCCCAAAAGCCGTTGCCTCATCCCTTCCGCAATTTTCTGACCTAGATATTCCGGAATTAAGTTCTCATTTGGTCCAAGCAAATACAGAATGAGGCGCGTTCTCCCTCGCCAAACAAGCAGGTTTGCGTTGACAACGAGCAAATCTTCTTGCCAAATGGCATACATGACCTTGTAAAACAGCCCCGGTTGGTTGTCAGCTTCAATCAGCAAAGCGGGCAGATGAAACACGGGGTCAACATAAAACTCCGTTTCAACCTGTTCTAGCCCGGCATCTAGATTAAATTCGACTGCTAGCATTTCCTCAACTTCAAATCGACCCGCTAAGGCTTCCCGAATCGCACGACACACATTGTCTGATGTTTTTTCGGTCAGAGCCTTGCCTCCCCGCGACACTACCAGCTTGATAAAAACCAGCATTGGAGGATAAATCTGCCCGTATAAACTCAGGCTATGAATGGTTAGCCCGTAGGCTGCTAATACGCCAAAAATGTCGCTAAGCAAAAACGACTGATTCCGGTAGGCAAAATGAAGCGCGCTCTTGTTTCCTTCTGGCTTTAGCTCAATGACTGCTTGACGACTTTTGTAGAGCTGATAGGCTAGCCGCAGATTTTGCAACTGAATCTCACTGCTGACGAACTGCTCATAAAATTGAGGAAACGCTCGATTGAAACGTTTCAGCAGATCCAGCGTTGATGACTTTAAACCCGGCATCATATGTTGAGATAACACGAATTTACCAAGCTACATGATTGAGACATAGCAATCCCAGATGGGTTGTGAGCGATTTAGGATCGCCATACAGCAGAAAAATACACCGTTATTAAAGAACCTTTACTCTCAATCAAATCTTTACTATAGATCTTTAATTACACGTCTCTGATTACCCATTCCTCAATATTGGCCTTTCAGATATGTCAGCCAGCGCCAGGGCACAAAAAATCTCACTGGATGGCTGACAATAATAGATTTACCAAAAGCCTAGTCTAGCAGCAGCTTATGCCCAGAGCTGTTCTTGGTTGCCTTGGCGACTAAAGTTCTCTTGACAAAGCTCTCTTGACAGAGACGCTACGCGTTACATGTCACTTGCGAAACGCAGGTTCTAAACCCCGCAGGTTTTCTAGAGTCCATGTAGACGGACCTTGTTTGTGTAGTCGCGGTTTACTCTTTGAGAAGCCGCAAACGTCTATAAACGCTAGACCCTTTTCAAACATCCTCTAAAGCGGGTCATCATCGTGGACAGAGCTTTGAGCAAATCCTTCTCTTTCAGCTTGATGGGTGCATAAGCGCACATCGCGATAAGAAGAAGTCTGCAATCATTGTACAGACTAAAAAAGAATGCGCTGATTACAGCTCAAAACAGAGCCATGGTCAGCACATTCAAAAGCGATCTAGGATCGCTATATTACAGCCCTACGGGCTTAGGTTTGTGTGTAGAGCCCCCGCGGCGCGGGGGCTCTACACACGCTCAACGTCCTAACGCGAGAGCGTCCAGCTATAGGAGTCAGAATTTAAGATTTATGGATTGATGATGTGAAAATACATTGCAGCTACTAGAAAATTGATGGCTAGAAAAATGCCCAAACCAATTAAGACATTGGAAGTGCGAGGTGTTATCCGACCTGAGGTATTATCTGCCATGGGTAATAATCTACCTTTATTTACAACATTACAAAACTGTTACGTTAATAGTCGAATTAAATTGCTAACTCTGCATCGACCTTCAGACTTATCTCGTGACTCGGCACAGGGTTTTTGCAGCGACGTCGTTTTTAAAACTTCCTCTAACGCCCCGCTATCAGCGTAAACACCTAAAATTAAATCAGAACCAACCATCAAAATCTCTAAATTGACTTCAAAAATAGACCCAATTATCTGGTCTAATTTTGATGGGAAAGATTGAATGAGAATATACTAACTAGTACCGCTGTCAACTTGTCATTCACGTCAGTAAGCCTGCATGGGTTTTTGGAAAAGTCTATTTAATACCTCAGATACGGTGACCGCGCCCCAGCCTGGAAAAATTGAGGGGTATGCCGCTCAAGACCCTGCAAATGGCGACGGTTCTCGTATTTTCTTTAGCACCGATCGGGAGATCGACCTCTATGATTTGGAGGAGTTATGCGATGCCGTCGGTTGGTCGCGTCGTCCGTTACGGAAGGTTAAAAAAGCGATCCAACATAGTTTTTTAGTGGTGTCGATGTGGGAGCAGCGCGGTGCTCAGCGTCGTCTTATTGGGTTTTCGCGGGCTACATCAGATCATGCATTTAATGCAACGATTTGGGATGTCGTGGTTCATCCTGATTTTCAGAGTCGGGGCTTAGGAAAGGCGTTGATGCGGCAAGTGATTAAAAAACTGCGAAGTGAAGATATTAGCAACATTACCCTGTTTGCTGACCCCCACGTTATAGATTTTTACCGTAGTTTGGGCTTTATGCCCGATCCGGAGGGCATAAAGGGGATGTTTTGGTATCCTGATTAGCGATCCATCGGGCTTGCTGGATCCAGAGGGACACTTGATCGAGAGAGGGACACAGATCTTGGCGTTGCATAGTGGCGACCTGGAGCTTTAAAACCTGTCGGTGAAGTCTGGGTAGCGAGGTCTGGGCTAGCAACCGAGTTGAACTGACGCCCGCATGAAGCAATAAACCGCAATACTGACACCCCACACTGGGGACTCGGGCGAGGTCTGATAACGCTGACCATTTAGCGACGTGCTGAGGATGAACACGGATCTGAGCTGCTAAATTTTGGCGTTGTTCGGGAGTTTGGGTTCGCTGTAGAAGTTGGCAGGTCGTGTTGATGCCGATTTGAATGAGCTGTTGTTGATGGTCAGCATTTAAGCCTGGCAGATTGAGAATATCCCAATTGCTGAATGCAGGTGCTTTTGAGTTTGGCGGGTGGGCAGCCATGGGAATTAGGGATGATGAAACAAAGATAAGGCAGTAAGCGGGCTATACTGCTATAGTATTGAATAATATCCGGGATGTAGCGCAGCTTGGTAGCGCGCCTGCTTTGGGAGCAGGATGTCGCAGGTTCAAATCCTGTCATCCCGATTGTAAGGGTCAGTCAATAATTAATGGTTAATAGGGCGCTAGGCTGACGTAAAGTTCACTTTTTATCCGGGAACCTTCGGTAATCCAGCGAACTCCTTTAAGGGTATGCACCTAATTTAAGTTGCGTTGTAGAGCTTGACGCACCAGCCGAATGGTGAGCTTGCAGTCAATGCTACCGCGGGTGACCTATGTACGTCATCCGGACTGGCAAGATACTAATGGGGTGCGATCGCCTGTTTGATAGTTGGTCTTCGAGATTGAAGACTGAGTTATTCAACAGGTAGTATTCTGAAGATTCGTAATGTGATTGAGTCCAGTGCTAATGCTAGGAGAGGTTATGAAATCACTTCTGTATCGGGGAGCGACCCTATTTGCGGTTGGCGGGGTGCTCGCAAGTTCTTTGTTTGCAGGTAGCTTGCGTGTTCTAGCGCTTACCGACGAACAAGTGGCTGAGCGGTTACGCAATGTTCCCGTGTTCACGATTACCGATGATCAAGGGGCGCCACTTGTCTCGACTCCTGAGGAAAATAGTGAAGATGCTGCTCCGGTTGCGGGTGTATTTATTGATTCGACAGACGCTCAAAATTTTCTGAGTAGTCTACAAGAAAATAATCCAGAGCTTGCATCGTCAGTTCAGGTTGTGCCGGTATCGCTGGCAGAAGTTTATCAACTGGCACTTTCTGGACAGTCTAGCGATCGCCGCTTAGAGTTCACGTTTATTCCCAATCAGGAAGTTGTGGAAACGGCGATCACCTTATTGCAAGACACAGGGGAAGATGTCAGCTCCTTTGAGGGGGTTCCAATCTTTATTGCTCGGTCGGCGGAAGACGGAGACATGGGCTATTTAACCATTCAGCAAGGTGACCAGCAAGTTATCCCAATGTTTTTTACCGAGGAAGATCTCCAAGCAATGCTGACTCGCTTGGAGCAGTTGCAGCCTGACCTTGCCAATACGGTGAGCATTCAGGTGATTAATTTGGAAGGGCTAATCAACACGCTTGAGCGAAGCGATAATCCAGAACTGGAGCAGATTTTGCTGGTTCCTCCCGAAGAATCTCTTGAGTTTATTCGCAGCCAGCAGGGACAACCTGATCAGCCTCAGCAGAACTAGGATTTGACCTGGTGTGCGGTGAATCATAACGCATACATTGTATCGGGGCCAGTGCTTTGGAACTGGCGTCTGGCAGCCTCTCAGCAGGCTGCCAATTTTGATGTGCCGATCGGTGAGCTTGACTGGCTACTGCTAGAGCTAACTGAGTTAGATCGGCTATCTCTGCGGTTGGGGTCGTTTAAGGATTACCCCGAAATAGGTTTAAAGATTCCGCTCACCACACTCTCTCAGCTTTGGCAGCAGCGGATCGAAAACCGCACGCCTGTCCAATATCTTGCGGGCACTGCACCGTGGCGACGGTTTGCGCTTGCGGTGTCTCCGGCGGTGTTAATTCCTCGCCCTGAAACGGAAGAATTGATTGATTTAGCGATCGCCCATGTCTATGCCCGCGCCCCTCACCTAGCTCATGGGCATTGGGCAGATTTAGGAACCGGGAGTGGTGCGATCGCCATTGGGTTGGCGGATGCACTTTCAGATGCCACGATTCATGCGGTTGATACCAGCCCAGATGCATTGGCGATCGCTCGACATAATGCTCAGCAAATGGGGGTGGGCGATCGCATTCAGTTTTATCAGGGAGACTGGTTTCACCCGCTTGATTCTCTCCGGGGAGCGCTGAGCGGCATGGTGTCTAATCCTCCCTACATTCCCAGCGGCATAGTGCCCAATCTGCAACCCGAAGTCGCACAACACGAACCTCATGTCGCACTCGACGGGGGGCAAGACGGACTAGACTGTATTCGCCATTTGGTGAACGCAGCTCCCGATTACCTCATCTCAGGCGGGCTATGGCTTATCGAAATGATGGCAGGTCAAGGGAATGCAATCACAGAATTGCTGGAGCAAACCGGGAACTATCACGATATTCAGATTCATCGGGATTTGGCCGGGCTAGATCGATATGCGATCGCCACTCGGCGGTGATGGCTTGCAATCCATTTGTTTGTAGGCTCAATCTGCTGCAAGATCATGAAGACCCTTCACGATCAATTGAGATGCAAACTCGCAATCAACT
>DBGGTD010000232.1:0-2490 GCA_051162585.1 Elainellaceae cyanobacterium | reverse complement strand
GGCCGGGCTCGGACCGCTGCTCATGCACCATCTGGGATTGCTATAAGTCGGTGGTCACAATTAACTATAAAACCCATAAAACCCGGCGCGGGCAGCGCCGGGTTTTATGGGTTTTTAATTGTGCCGAGGTACTTACTACGTTAAAAACTGAAATATTAGTAAATCTATGCAAATTAACAAAATGTCTTTTGAAAGCTAAGAAAAACGGAAGTTATACCACCTATATAAAAGCTTGAAATACATTAAATATGTAGCTCATGCGGTCTTGGATGACAGTATTTGCGATCGCATTAAACCGCAAAATAATCACCTGGTGTGTTGTTCCAATTATGAAATCATTGCAGAGTATCGTTGGTTCAATCGGCTCACATTCGTCAAAATTATCGGCTAACAGCGCAATATTGCACAGCGCAGTATTGTTGAATAGTGCGGTTCGATGTCTTAGTTGGAATGCCATTCCTTGATTAATATACAGTTTGCAAGTCTTTATCCGTGGGTGTATCGGGTATTGAGTCCCATGTTTCCCGATTGCCTCTGGTCAGGACGTGATACGCTGCCCAAAATCGCGTTAACGTTCGATGATGGACCCCATTCAGACTATACACCTCAGGTTTTAGATAGTCTCGATCAGTATCAGGTTAAGGCAAGTTTTTTTTGGCTGGGGCACTGTGTTGAGCGATCGCCCTCTATTGCTCACGATGTTTATCAGAGAGGGCATTGGATTGGGCTACATGGCTATCACCATCGATCATTTACGAGGCTGTTGTCTGATGAGCTAAAGAGGAGTTTGCTCACGACGCAACAGGCGATCGCCAACGCGTGTCAACTAACGCCTGAGTACGTTCAGGCTAGGGTGTGCGACGTTCGTCCTCCCAATGGACTGTTTACGCCCAAGATACTCAGACAGCTTCACCAATGGGGATATCGGTCTGTGATGTGGAGCGTTGTCCCGGAAGATTGGGTGAGACCCGGTGTTGCGATCGCCGTACGACGTATTGAGCAACAGACCCAGAATGGCTCGCTCATTGTTTTACATGACGGATACTACGGCGGCGCCGATGCTGCAGCAACGGTTCGGCAGATTGTTCCCACATTACTCAATCGCGGATATCAGTTTGTCACGATTGACCAACTGTGGCAGCAGCATCCATTAGGGCGGGCCGATCGGTGTGATTGGGTATAGCAGCGCGATCAACATGTAGAGAATTTGCTTAGGCGAGCACACCCGTTGATGTGCTAAAACAGGCTAATTCCGGCGCTCTTTTAGCTACTTACACACGATTGATAGGCATTATTGTGTTACCCCCCGTAATCGACGAAGGCATCATTTTCCCATTTAAGTTTTGGTTTGAGCAGACGATTCAAGACGGGATGTATTACCAAAATGAATTGTTTTACCGGCTACATACAGTTCCGGCCCCTCTTCGAGCGCGCCTCTATCACTATGCGTGCAAACTAGCGCAACAAGACACGGTGATTGTGAGCTCTTCTGACTCGATGTGCAGTGTGTGGGTGAGTTTACATAGCCCAAACATCATGTCGAAACAATTACGGAAACAAGAGTTACCCGCCTTCTTAAATATCGAACTCAACGGTTCCCCCAATCCAAACTGTTATTAGCCAGGTGATGTGCTTCATTACAAACGAGCCATTGATAGCAATGAGGAATGTAGTCGGCTAGGGCGATCGCCCGGTTCAAAGTGATTAGCTCTGAGATTCGGCCTTCACGCGACGAATCGGTAAGTTTGCAATTAGAGCAGTTACCCGCTGGTCATTTTCAAGCGAAAATTCAGATTCGTCTGGATCAATTTCAACGTATCGAGAAACGACCTCTAAAATCTCTTTCCGCATTTTCTCAAGCGTAGCAGGGGGTAAATCAGCTCGATCATGCGCTAACACAATCTGTAAGCGTCGCTTGACATCCTCACGGCTGTTGCTGTCAGGATTTCGATGAAAGAGTCGGTCAAGGAGTTCGATTATCATGAAGCTTACTACGGAATTGAGCTAAGAGAAATATCACGGTTCAACACTTGAATCAGCCATGAGCGACTAATTGAGAGAGAATCAACGGAATTAGTATAAAGAACTAACGTGAGCTGTTGCGAAACATGCGGCGAATCCGGGAGAATAGGTCGTCATGGGCAGCCATTAGGTCGAGGAAGGGAACGTTTTCACCCTCTAAACGACGCGCAATATTGTTAAACGCGATGCCTGCCAGCGAAATGCCTTTCGCTAACACCAGTGGTTCACCCCGATTTGTGGACACAATCACACGCTCGTCATCTGGGATCACGCCAACCAGCGGAATCGCGAGGATTTCTTGCACATCCTGAACCGACATCATCATATCTTCCTGCACCATTTCAGGCTTCAGGCGATTGACAATGAGCTTTAGTTTTTTCACGTCATTGGCTTCAAGTAGACCAATGACCCGGTCTGCATCCCGGACTGCTGAAATCTCAGGTGTGGTGACAATGAGCGCTTCTTGGG
>DBGGTD010000231.1:0-5476 GCA_051162585.1 Elainellaceae cyanobacterium | reverse complement strand
GCCCATACGTCAGCAGAAACGGATGTGACGGTGAGTTCGACGTTAAATTTATCTGCCATCGCACTCATAACATCCACGGCTTGGGTAATCAAATCGGCGATATTGCAATGCTGTTTGTTTAAGCTGACTTTGCCGAGTTTGATGCGCTCCACATCAAGAATGTCGTTTACTAATCGCACTAACCGATTGGCATTAGAGAACGCGATGTCTAACATGCGCTGTTTCTTCTCGAGTTGGGTGTTTAGGTCACCTCGTGCTAATAGCCCCAATGCTGCACGAATAGATGTAAGAGGCGTTCGCAACTCGTGGCTGACAACAGAGACGAATTCGTCTTTCAATTGTTCGACCAACTTTCTCTCAGTAATGTCTTTGAAAACAATGACAGCTCCCAAGATCACACCTCGGTCTTGCATCGGAGTACTGACATATTCAATCGGAATAGTAGAGCCATCGTGCCGTTGGAAGAGTTCATCGGTGATATGTTGAACAGTGCCATCCTTTAAGGTGCTGTAAATAGGGCTTTCATGCCACTCATAAAGAGTGCCATTGGGCTGAATGTGATGTACTAGGGAATGCATGAACTGTCCCAATAGATCGTCAGCCTCATACCCCAGAATTCGTGAAGCCGCAGGGTTTACAAAGGTGATTTCGCCGCTTGGATCAAGTCCGTAAATGCCCTCTCCTGCTGATGAAAGAATGAGTTCATTCTGATAACTCAAGTGAATGATAGAATTTTTGGCTTGATGCAGTTCATCCAATGCTCGTTCGTGTTCGTAAATTTTTCGTTTTAGTTCTACATTGGTGCGCTGTAAGTCAATGGTTCGCTTTAACACATGCTGCTCTAGTTCGATGTTGAGTGCTTGGATTTGTCGATAGAGCTGATATTGATGGATTGCCATCGCAAAGTGATCGCCCAAACTCTGGGCTAGCTCAATATCTGTCGGTGTCCATTCGTGGGCTTGATTGTGCTTGATTTCGCGCCATGTTTCAAAGGATTGGCGGGGACGAAGCTGTCGAGGATCTCGATCATTGAGCCGCCCTGCCCAAATGTTTTCGATATCAATTTCGCCCCGAAAGATACTCAGATAGCCGAGCAACTGCTGCTGATAGCGCAGGCATACGACAAGCGCGCCTCGAATTTGAACGGATAGCAGGGCGGCTGCAATATCGGATGGGATATCAGAGAAATAGAGGTCTGCGATCGCCCTCACCTTGTCATCTTGCTGAATGAGTTGCTCATGGTCAAGCCACATCTGCCAATAGGGATGCTGCTCAAGAATGCATGATGAGTATTTGGTTTGCGTCTCTAGTGGCGAGGGAACAGGCAGAGATGAGGGAATTTGACCCGATGAGAACCATTCAGGTGCTTGGTTGGGATGTTGAGCTTCAAAAAAAATCCTACCGCCGATTCCCTGTAGTGCCGCTACAGTATGGTCAAGGGCTTGCTGAAACTGCATTTCGCTCGTTGAATGTAGTAATGCAGTGACTTGATTCACACAGGCTTCTTGCTGGGCTTGGAGGCGTGTTTGATTGAGCAGCGTTGAGTGGGCGATCGCCACAGATACTTGGTCGGCGACTAACTGCACGATTTTCAACTCACGCCGAGACACGATCCGAGGTGAAGCATGGTGAGAAACAAGGAGTCCCCATAGTTGATTCTCATATAAAATCGGCACAACTAGCGATGATTGCACCCCCATATGGGTCAAGTATTCAATGTGGCAGGGATCGACTGGACGGAACTGAACGGTAGGCGACAAGCGCTCTTTGGTTTTGTGACAAACCAATGGACTGACACCAATCTGCCCGATGCTCACATCAACAATCGTACGCTGGCGTGCTTTCAAAAATAGCTCCCGTGCTTCGTCCGGGATATCCTCTGCCGGGAATCGATGCCCGATCAAAGATGGAAGAATTTGATCCCGAATTGATTCGGCAATGACTTCTCCGCTGCTGTCTGAGTGAAATCGATAGACCTTGACTCGATCCGTCTTCATAAATGCCCGCACTTCTGTCACCGTTGAGTCCAAAATGTCGGGTAATTCGATAGACTGGCGGATACGATTGGTCATTCGATGCAGCAATGCTTCGAGTGACGGAATCAATCTAGATGGAGTGGAGAAGGGTTGAGACATGAGAAATGGAATGAGCGTCGATGAGAGATGGGGAGTGACTAGGCACAGAAATAGAAGTAGAAATAGAAGTAGAAGATTTAGATATTAGGCGTCAGACTCGTCGTCACTTTTCCACTGCGATCGCAGTCATGGTCTTACGGATATGCATCCATCCAAGTTGATTAAAGAGGCGAGTGATTAGTTCTGATTCTGCCGATGATTTTCCGATCAAGTCGTTGGCACCCGCAATAAATGCTTCATGCTCGGTATCAACATCCGTATGCGCGGTCAGAAAAATAACAGGGATCTCGCTCCAGGGTGGGGTATGTCGCACCACTCGACACAGATCGATACCATTAAAATGGGGCATCTCGACATCAAGGACTAACAAGTCTGGAGCGCACGATTCCAGAACCTTCCAAAATTGCGGTGTGTCCTCTAGCGTAGTTAGTTTGAAGCCCCACGGTTCAAGGAGCGATCGCACGCCTGTTAATGTTTGAGGATCATCATCGACCACCAAAACATTGGCAGATGAATGATGGAGTTGCGATTGCACCGCGCCAATGATTTCCAAAATTTGGGATGCATCTAGATCGCAGAGAAAGGAGCATGCCCCGATACGCGCTGCTCTGACCCGGAGTTTGAGAGTGTCATTGCTCGTGCAAATCATCGCTGCCATCGGAGGGAGTTGACGGATTTGGTGAATGAGTGTGTCCAACTGGCATTCATCAGCATCGCTCAATGGAAAATTAAGGATGATTACGTCCAATTCTTCGTCTAATGGTTGGGATGTTGGAGGTTTCTTATTTAAGGCGATCGTGATGTCTTGTTGGTTTGAGCTTAGAGTTTCAATGTCATTGGCGATCGCTGCCTTTAAGCCATAGGCTTGTGATGCATCCATAATTTCATAGGCAAACTCTAAGCTGTTATCGACAATCACCAACAATGGCGGGGTACGTCGAATTCCAGATAGGGTTGTCTCAGGCAATGCTTTTTTTAGGCTATTTTCTAGGGCGATGATCAACTCCTGAAGTTTTTGTTTTTCCGCTTTGGTTTGGGGTAAGGCAATGCCAAATTGATGTTCAATCGTTTTTGCTAGCTTAGAACTCGATTCAAACCCAAAGACTCCCAACGCACCTGTTAGGCCATGAGCAGCCGTTTGGGCTTGAAGCCGCGACGTATCAGTTAAGGTATTGGTTCATAACGCTTGAGCTGCATATTTCAAAACTGAAAGGCGATGATGGGTTTGATGCTGAGATTTTTGCCATACTTCAGCTAGAGCTGTTTTGGTCTTCTCACGAAGGGATTGGTCAGATGTTTGGCTAGTTGCGTTGTTGTTTGAGATGTTTGTTGAAGTATCGACCGATCCGTTGGATGATTTGCCTTTGACCGAATTTAATGGCTTTAAACGATATCCGACTCCATAGACTGTGCTGATGAAGTCAGAGGGGGCACCTGCCTGCTTCAGCTTGCGACGTAACCCTTTCACATGAGCCGTGACCGTATCTTCAGTTGGGGTTTCTTCAAATGCCCACAGGTTTTCTAAAATGGCGCTACGAGTGAACACATACGGCTGTTTACGAAGAAATAGTTCTAATAGTCGATATTCTTTAGGCGTTAAATTAACAGGGCGATCGCCATAGGTTACTTCGCGAGTATTTGGATCAAGGCGCAAATTACCCCATTCCAATACATTCAACATTGGAGTTGACGATCGCCGCAGTAACACTCGGATGCGAGCAAGGAGTTCTTCCATCTCAAATGGCTTTGTGAGATAGTCGTCTGCCCCTGCATTTAAGCCTATCACCTTAGAGGTGCCAGAATCTTGAGCTGTAATTAGCAAAACGGGTGTTGTGTAGTTTTTGGAACGCAGGCGTTGACAAAACTCAATGCCATCTAGTCTAGGTAGCATGACATCTAATAAAACTAAGTCATAGCTACACGTTTCAATAAGTTGCCATCCCATACGACCATCACTTGCAGTATCTACCGCATAGTGTTGGCTCATTAAGACCTTTTCAAGGGCTTTTGCAATAGAGACATCATCCTCAACAAGCAAAATCTTCATCGGTTACTTCGCATCCGGTTATATAACCTCAGGTTCTGTTTATGGAGAGATTGAAAATCATTAAGAATTGGAACATTAAGAACTTCGAAACAGCTACCTTTATTTGTTTGACATATTATTAACTAAACCTCGACTAGATCCACAAAAATTTATTAAAGTTAATCTTGAATGACATATCTTTGCTTTAAATGAGCTGTCGAATCCTTTCTTTAACTCCTCAAATTGATATTCGTTTGTACAGGGTTTTTAGAGACTATCTGAGACGTATCAAACGTTATCAGAACAGAGCAATAGCTTTAGTGACTTGGGTTAGTTCTGACTTATTATCTAAACCTGCTAGATCAAGGATATCTGAGAACTTTTGATTGAAAATTTAGAGTTGTAAAGGTGCAATAGTCGGCAGTAATCTCTTGAATTGGCTAACAATTGGTATCCCAATCTGGAGTATGAAGACCATACCGGGCGATCGCCCTCACAGAAAATTTGCAGCCTCTCAGACATCCCTTAAGGTCTATTCCTTGCTAGATATAGCGATCCCAATTGCGTGTAAATTGTGTTTGAGCAGTGGGACGGGCGCCGCCCGCCCCACTGCTCATAACCCATATAGGATTGCTATAGCATGCCGATTCGAGAATGATATAGCCCTACGGGCTTAGGTTTGTGTGTAGAACCCGCGCGCCGCGCGGGTTCTACACACGTTCAGCGTCCTAACGCGAGAGCGTACGGCTATATGGGTGAATTCAGCAACACCACATAGATAAATAGCTAGGGCACCGCATGAAAATAGGTGCCGTATTGCAAGCCTGGAAAGAGATAATTGAGTTCGATCAGCACAAATGAAATCACAACGAGCGTAATGGTTGCCATTACTGGCGCACTAGTGAGGTACTTCAATACATACTGCATGATGAATTCTCCCAGAATATTAACTTTAGTTTAGATGAGTCAACGAGGCGAAACCGACAATTCGTTGTCCTTTGTCGTTAATTCTCCACTGGCAAGTTCTTTAAATACCAGCAGAGGCCACAGTAAGCCCTGGATCACCGATTGAATCGCCAACGGTAAATCAATGAAAATTTCTAGTTGCTCTGGCTTATCCGATTTCTTGCTACCAATCAAATAAGCGCGTCCTGACCAGCCAATAAACCCGGCAACGTAGAAGAAGATAGCAAATGGAATCACAACATCGATAAATCGGCTGGGGCGATCGAGTGGAAGGTGAGGCAAGCCATCTTCACCGCAGAGCAATTCAGACGAATAGGCTTTGAAGGGTTTGTTGAAGTAAGAGCTGTCG
>DBGGTD010000230.1:0-6650 GCA_051162585.1 Elainellaceae cyanobacterium | reverse complement strand
CTCTTCACCTGGTTCGAGAATTTTCTCAAGGGTGATATAGGCGTCGCCCACCTGTTCTCTCAGACGCTGCAAATATTGCTTGGGATTATACAGCCCGTCAATGTGGTCGATACGGACTCCATTGAACGCGTCTGACTCTACCAATTCGTGAATCAAAGAGTGTGTCAGCTTAAATACTTTCGGATCGTCGATGCTAAGACAAATCAAGTCATTGACGGTAAAAAATCGACGATAATTGAGCTCTTCCGCGCCTACTTTCCAAAAGGCCAAACGAAAGTATTGATTAGACAGCATCGCGTCCAGCAAATCGAAGCTTGACGGGTCGCCCACGGTGCCGTTAAAAATTTCGATATTGCGATCGATAAATGCTTTGACCTCATCGTTTGACTGATACAGCTCCCAAAGCAGACTCTTAACGAAGGTTGCCTGATCCCGTCGCTGCCGGTCACTAGTTTCTGCGATCGCACTTTTGAGCATGTATAAAATGCCCAGGAGCTTAATAAAGTCGGGATGTTCTCGTTCGAGCGATCGCCTGAGTCGTCCTAAGTCATGCAAAATAAGCTGAGCATACGACTCAATCCGCAACGGAAGCGACAACTCGTAATAGTTAATACTCAACCCCGTTTCGTCATACTTGAGCGTAAGCTGCCCATTTTCTAGACACTTCCCGTAAAAATCACCCAGCATCGGTGTTAACACCTTGCCCTGGATATCTTGATAGGGATGCTCCCACTCGATATCGAACATGTTGAAATAGTCTGAATCAGGCCCATATTCCAACACATCTAGAAGAAATTCATTCTGGGTGCTGTATGCCATGTGATTGGGCACAATGTCTTGCAGCCAGCCCATATCGGCTCGGTGGAGCGATCGCACCAGATCATCAAATTCAGCGCGAGTGCCCAATTCTGGGTTTAACTGTCGCGGATCAATGACATCGTAGCCGTGAGTGCTGCCCGTCCGAGCTTTGAAAATCGGGGATGCATAGAGGTCTGAAATACCCAATTCACTGAGAAAAGTCACAATTGCCTGAGCATCGCTAAATCCGAAATCTGGATTGAATTGGATTCGGTATGTGGCTACAGGAATTCGCATGGTAAGTCGCTACCGTTTGGCTAATGCATAGAGTGCGATGCTATAAGGCTGAATGGTTGGAGAATCATTCAGGGTGAGCGTATCCGGTAAGGTAAAGCCTGGACCGAGCCATCGCTGATCAGCAGAGTCAATCTGTTTGTGCCACGTTCCCCAGGATTGCAAATCGGTCCACGTGACCGCGTGGCTGCCAAAATTCAGGATGCCTAAGACTTCTTCATCTCCTTTCCAGCGACGAAATGCAACTAGTTTATCGGTTTCGCTAACTGAGGTGTCAACACACGATCGATTGAAATGAGTCAGAGGTGCCAGCTTGCGTCGCAGCTCGATTAGCCGTTGATAAAATTGGCGTAGAATACCGTGATTGCCCTGCTTGCGCTGATCCCAGTTGAGTACGCATCGCTGAAACGTCTCGATGCTCTGGGCATCCGGGGGTTCTCCCTGGGCATGAAATGCCCTAAACTCATCTTTTCGCCCTTGACGAACCGCCTCAACCAAGTCGGGATCGGTGTGGCTGATGAAATATTGGAAGGGAGCCTCTTCTCCGTATTCTTCTCCCATAAACATCAGCGGCACAGCAGGCGCAAACATCAGAGCACCGGCAGCAAGCTTTAGAGATTCAAAGGAAACCAGCTTAGAGAGCCGCTCTCCTAGCATTCGATTGCCGACCTGGTCGTGGTTTTGAGCAAAGACGACAAATTGAGACGGGGAGCGATCGCTCACGTCGCTCCCGTGAGTGCGTTTGCGATAGGTGGAATAGTCCCACGTGTATACAAAGCTTTTTTCGAAGGCTTTTGCAAACTGAGCACAGGTGCCAAAGTCTTCGTAATAGCCAGTTTTCTCGCCGGTTAATAAGACATGAAGGCTGTGGTGAAAATCATCACTCCACTGGGCATGCATGCCGTAGCCATTTTGGTCGCGAGGTTGAACCACGCGCACGTCATTCAAATCACTTTCGGCGATCAGCAAGTGCTTGCGTCCCAGTCGGGTGTCGAGTTCGGCAACGCGTTCTGAGATCTCTGCCAGAATCGGTTTTGCGCCAAAGTCAAAGATGGCGTGAATCGCGTCTAGCCGCAGACCATCCATGTGAAACTGGTCAAACCAGTAGAGCACATTTTCAATCACAAAGTTGCGGACCCCGTCGCTGTGAGCATCATCAAAATTAATGGCCTTGCCCCACGGCGTGCTATATCGACCTGTGAAATAGGGCGCGAACTGGCTGGTATAGTTTCCTTCAGGACCAAAGTGGTTATAGATGACATCGAGAATTACGGCGAATCCAGCTTCGTGACATTGGTTCACGAGGTTCTTTAGCCCGTTGGGCCCGCCATAGGAATGCTGAACTGCGTAGGGATAGGCCGCGTCATATCCCCAGTTGCGATCGCCCGGAAACGCAGACACTGGCATAATCTCGATGGCGTTGACGCCCAAATCTTTTAAGTCATCAAGACGATTGGCGATCGCCTCAAACGTTCCGTCTGGGGTGAATGTGCCGACGTGCAGTTCATAGACAATTAACTCTTCGAGTGGAATTCCCTTCCAGTTGCCATCCGTCCAGCTAAAGGCGTGATGATCGACGACCTGAGATGCACCATGCACCCCATCAGGCTGCCACTGTGATGCGGGATCAGGATAACTGCTAGTCTCATCGAGCTGATAGCGATATTGAGTATCGGCAGAAAGCCCGCCGATGGTTGTCGTCCAATATCCGCGTTCGGCAGGCTCTAGAGACACGATTTTAGGATCAGGTGCAACAATCTCAACCGCGACCTTTTGAAGCTGCGGAGCCCAAACCGTGAATTCACACTGACCATGACCCAGATACGTTGCACCGATTTGCATGGGAGTAAAGTAAGACAAATTGCAACAATTATCGGGAGAGAGAGAATCTGATAGCATCTACCCAGGGGTGGGATTCGGCTAATAGAATCCACTTGAGTGTTGCACAAACCGTCGGGAAAGGAAACGGGAACACCAAAGACTTGGGAATGACGCTGATAGTTTGGCTTGCTTGAGCGGGCTGACCATCGCGATTGGTATAGACAAATGGCGATCGCCTCCGTTAAGAAACCTCTCAAACCTTCCAATTTCATCCTTTAGATAGGTGCATTAATCGACAAATACATCCCCTGAGGGATTTTTATTAGGGTGCTGTAGGCGTAGTCTACTCTAGGAGCTATAGAGTGAAACGCTAAATTGTTTAGCGTAGGGTGAGCACTGCCCTGATACAGGGTTTGCGTAGGGTGAGCACTGCCCACCCTACTGGTACTATCCCGAAGCTCATCTCACATTTAGAACACATATACCTAATTCAGATGTCTGTAAGAGCACACGACGGTGCGTCTCTGTGATAAATCTGTTGCTTACCGACGCTAATAGAAAGTTTTTCTTAACAAAACTCTTGATTGTTGAGCAGAGCGGTTAGGTTCATTGCAAACGATAAAGTTTAGAAAGGGGGTCTTATGACAGCAACGATCGCTCCAGATAACGTCGAGCGAATTGTGCAAAACCGCCATCATGACCCGTTTGAAGTGCTGGGTCCGCACCAGGTTTTCAGCAACGGCACATCGCGATGGACAGTGCGAGCGTATCTGCCAAACGCTGAGGCTGCATGGGTGATTCGCCCGTCTGAGCGGAAGGAAGATCCAATGACGTCAACGCACCATCCTCATTTTTTTGAGTGCGAACTAGACGGTTCAATGCGCCCAAACTATCAGCTCAAAGTCAAAGAGGGCGATCGCGAACGGGTGATATATGACCCCTATGCATTCCGTTCACCTTTATTTACAGACTTCGACATTCATCTATTTGCAGAGGGCAACCATCATCGAATCTACGAGAAAATGGGAGCCCATCTGACTGAGATTGAAGGAGTTCAGGGCGTTTATTTTTCGGTGTGGGCGCCCAATGCTCGCAATGTGTCAGTCATCGGCGACTTTAATGACTGGGATGGGCGCAAACATCAGATGCGCCAGATTGGGGCAGGCATTTGGGATCTATTTGTGCCCGAATTCCGCGCAGGCGAAAAATATAAATTCGAAATCAAGAATCTAGAGGGGCACGTCTATCATAAGTCTGATCCCTATGGGGCTGAACAAGAAGTGCGCCCCCAGACCGCCTCGATTGTCAACACCCTTGACTATGCGTGGAACGATCAGGCGTGGATGGAGCGTCGTCGCAATGTCGATCCGCAAGAGCAGCCCATTTCTGTGTATGAAATGCACGCTGGATCGTGGCTGCATGCGAGCGCCGATATCCCTCCCGAGTCAGGGCATGTGGTGCGTGTTTCGGAAAAGCCAGAAGGTCGATTTCTGACCTATCGAGAACTGGCAGAAAAGCTCATTCCCTATGTTAAAGAACTGGGCTACACCCATATTGAGCTGTTGCCAATCGCAGAGCATCCCTATGACGGTTCGTGGGGATACCAAGTCGCCGGATATTTTGCGCCGACATCGCGCTTTGGCAGCCCTCAAGACTTGATGTATTTTATTGACCAATGCCATCAGAATGACATTGGGGTCATTGTTGATTGGGTTCCGGGGCATTTCCCCAAAGACAGCCACGGGCTTGCTTTCTTTGATGGCACGCATCTCTATGAACATTCCGATCCGCGTAAAGGCGAGCATAAAGAGTGGGGAACCTACGTCTTTAACTACTCGCGCAACGAAGTTCGCAATTTTCTAGTTGCGAATGCCCTGTTTTGGTTTGACAAGTATCACATCGACGGCATTCGAGTCGATGCGGTCGCGTCGATGCTCTATCTCGACTACGATCGCAAAGATGGAGAATGGGTACCTAATCAGTTTGGCGGGCACGAAAATCTAGAAGCTGTTGATTTTCTCAGAGAGCTTAACTACCTAATCTTTGGCTACTACCCCGGCATTCTGTCGATTGCTGAAGAGTCAACCTCGTGGCCTAACGTCTCTCGCCCAACCTACATTGGGGGCTTGGGCTTTAGCTTTAAGTGGAACATGGGCTGGATGCACGACATGCTGGACTATTTCAGCAAAGACCCAGTGCATCGCAGATATCACCAGAACAACATCACGTTTAGCATTTGGTACGCTTTCAGCGAGAACTTCATGCTGGCGCTTTCCCACGATGAAGTCGTTCATGGCAAGGGCAATATTTACCAGAAAATGCCGGGTGATGAATGGCAAAAGCTTGCTAATCTGCGTGCTTTGTATGGGTATATGTTTACGCATCCAGGCAAGAAGACGCTGTTTATGGGCATGGAGTTTGGGCAAACCCGTGAGTGGAATGCCTGGGCTGATTTAGATTGGGGCTTGCTCCAGCATGAGCCTCACCAAAAGCTCAAGCACTACATGGCAGATTTGAATGCGCTTTATCGCAGCCAGCCAGCTCTCTACACCGAGGATTTTTCAGATGCGGGGTTTGAGTGGATTGACTGCAACGATGCTGACAATAGCGTGGTGTCATTCATTCGCAAAGACAGGCACTCAGATGACTTTCTGGTAACGGTCTGCAACTTTACGCCTCAGTCTAAGTTTGACTATTGGATTGGCGTACCTGAAACAGGCTTTTATCAGGAGCTGCTTAACAGCGATGCTGATATGTACGGCGGAAGCGGAGTAGGCAATCATGGCGGCCAGTGGACTGTCGATTGGCAAAATCCTCGATTTCCCTATGCGCTGCCGCTGACGCTGCCGCCTTTTGGGGTGCTGGTGTTTAAGCTCGACTCGTCGAAGCCCGAGAAATCCGTCTGGATGGAATAGCGTGTAGCCATTCCGCCTCTGGTGAGTGAGATGGGGCAGCGGTTTGCCCATAAACCCCGGAAGGCGAAGAGCCAGAAGGGAGCGGTTAAGCGTGAAGGGGGCAAGCGTGGACTAAAAAGCCTGACCGTTTGACGGTTGAGGGTGACGGTTGAGGCTCAGAGCTTGAATGGTGAAGCAAATTGCTCGATATTCCGAGTTCTGAGCTTTAAGTTTGGAGTAAAAAGGTCGAAGTTTCGAGTTCTGATCTCGGAGTTTCGAGTTCTGAGCTTGGAGTTTCGAGTTCTGAGCTTGGAGCTTCGAGCAAAACGGTTGAAAGGTGAGGGGTGGAAGGCGATCGCCCGTTGAGTAACGACGGCATTCGGGCATTGCTGATTGTCATGGTGAAAAATCTGTGGGTTTGCCTGTTTAGCGTAAACCCCTCATCAAAACATCTATCCAGAGTAAGCTGACAATCTGCCGTCATGCCTCCGAAGCTAAAGCATATGCAACTTTACAAATCTCAAAAATCTTGGTATTCATCTAAACGTTGCTGTTAAATGCTGAATTCAGTGGATTAGTAGGTGAACAATCAGCGTTTAAGCGACGATGCGATGCCGTGAATTTTGCAAAAGAAAGCCCCGAAGCAGGCATTCATTCTAGTGTTGAAGCTCACGTCTTGACGCATCAAACTAAGATATAGCGATCCTAAATCGCTTGTGAATTGTGCGTGAGCGGTGGGGCGGGCGGCGCCCGCCCCACCGCTCACAACCCATCTGGGATTGCTATATTAAGCCAAATTGTTGATCAGAATCAGGAGTAAGCATGGTTGCAACAGGTCAATCG
>DBGGTD010000229.1:0-12107 GCA_051162585.1 Elainellaceae cyanobacterium | reverse complement strand
TCTGGGTTCGATTTGGTGTGATTTGAATGATAGCGTTGTAGAGGTTCATTCATCTAAATCGTTGTCGTTTCTGCGTCCTTGTTGTTTCCACTGTAGTAGTTGCCGAATTGCTCGTTCCCCTGAATAACTGAATCAATTTTAGGTAAACCGGGATTGACATTTGGAAATGGCTCTGCATCGCGGCAATAACATTTCCTCTAACACTCTCCACAATTTGGCACACGACTTGCAGGAGAGTCTTGAGACCCTATTAGAGTTAGATGGTCTGATTCACATTAAGTGCGCGTCTAGGCAAGATATTTTGCTGATTTTGGTACAGCATTTATCCGATATTTCGCTTGATGCTCACCCTATCGTTGAGACCTTAGAATCACTCATCCGAACGTACATTCAAACGCAGTTGATAGACGATTCGCTTCATTTTGAGTGGTTCCAAACGGTTCGCTTATATATTCAACGCCGAGAGCAGACGTATCCCTATCGCTCTCATTGTTTTGATGTGGAAGCCCAGCCAACGGTCGTTCCAAACCATCCGAGTGGAGCCCGTGAGACGCCCCATTTACTCGTTCCTGATACCAAACAATCGGGGCATGATATACCAAGTACAGCGATCGCCCTGCCTGTCCCAGAGCCTACTCTAGAGTCCAATCTAGATCGTCAGTCGCCCAATCCAGACACTGAGCCTTCAGAGCCAGCAATCGATGTGTCAGAATCAGCTCAAATCAATCAATCAGCCGCATCCACTCGGTCACTATCGTCTGATCAAGAGTCACTGTCATCACAGGTGCAAATGCCGCAGGTGCGTTCGTCTTCAGCATATTCAGCCGTTAACAATACGCCAATAGTTCGGCGTCTGCTTCCATTCAACCAATTGCCGTCAGCGACATCACTGGCGATCGCCACCGTTGGGCTCATCGGATTAGTTGGAGGTATCTATGCGCTGACTCGTCCATGCGTAGTAGGGGAATGCGAGGTCTTACACGTAAGCCAAACGCTCACCCTTGAATCAGAAAAAATGATGCAAGACCCCGAATCGGCTGAACAGGTCATCAAAGCTTACGATAGGCTATTAGAGGCAAACTACCGCCTCAGCAAGATTCCATTTTGGTCAGAGCATCATGAGCGGGCTCAGAGGTTGCTGCAATCGTATGAAGTTGACGCGAATTATCTGGGCTATGTTGTCACAGCTCAAAAACATGCCCTCTCCGCAGCGGAGCTTAGCCAAGATCCACCGCATCCTCTGGCTACTTGGAAAGAAGTAAGAACGCTATGGCTCCAGGCCATTGACCAACTTAAAAATGTACCCGAGCATGCAGCGGCATATTCATTTGCCCAGTCAAAACGGGCTGAATATCGTGCAAACTTGGCGACTATTAATCGACGGATTGAGCTAGAAGAACAAGCCCATAAAACGATTTCAACGACACGAAATGCTGCCCAAATGGCCGAAGCCCGTGAAAGCTCTGCTGATTCAGTAGAAACCTGGCGGCTCGTGAATGCGACCTGGCAAGTGGTTCTCAATCGAATCAACGACGTGCCACCGGATACAATGGCATATGCAGAGGCTCAGCAGCTTCGAGCCATTTATGAGCCTCGTTTAGCAACCGCTCATGCCCGATGGACTCAGTCAGAGGCATCAGCAACATCCTACAATCGGGCCCTGACATTCGCTGAGCAGGCTATTAGCTTTGAGCAAAACAATCAGTGGTCCAGTGCAGTAACAGCTTGGCAAAATGCCCTAGAAACGGTGAGGCAAATTCCGACAGATACGTCTTATTACGACCAAGCTCAACCCTTGATGAATTCTTATTCCGGGGCACTCGATCGGGCTCAGCAGAATTTGAGCCTTGCAGTCGCCATCCAAGACGCTCAAGTTGATCTCGATCGCATTTGTAATGCTACTCCTCAAATTTGCGATTACACCCTTGATTCTGAGGCCATTCAGATTTACATCACCGCCGAATTTGACCAAATCGTCGAGCAAGCCATTATGACGAGCAACGCGGCAACTGTCTCGGGTCGCACACAAGATACCTCGCTCAAGATCAATACCTTACTCCAGACATTGGCAGCGATTGGCGAAAATGCTTACGTCTCGATCGAATTGTATGATGCCGATGGCGCCCTGTTTGCGACCTATGCGCCTAGTTTGTCCGGATACACCCCGCAAGATTGAATAAATGGCAGCGTCTCGATAGTAGAGCGGTGTGCGCTTGGGTTAAATATGGGTTGGCAGTTAGTGTTGCACCAGTTGAGAGGCGGAATTAAAAAACCGCTGGTAAATTCCTCGCACCACAAATAAGGCAACCACTAGGTCAGCGAATGCCAGCATAAACATAATCAAAATTTGATAAAGCGACGCATTGAACGGGCTCACTCCGCTCAGAATCTGCCCTGTGATGATTCCGGGCAGTTTAACGATTCCGACTACCATCATCGAGTTAACGATGGGAATAAGCCCCGCTCTGATGGCGTCTTTACGATATTGAGCAACGGCCTGTTCAGGCGTCGCACCTAAACTGAGATGAGTTTCGATTTCAAGCTGACTGCTGTTTAATGTATTCACGAATCGCTCGCCTGCGATCGCCGCCGAATTCATCACATTGCCCAACACAATACCTGCCAAGGGAATCACATACTGGGGGCTATACCATGTATCAGGCTGAATCACGAGAAGATTAATATAGACCAGCGTTAGCGCGGTGCTGATAAAAATCGAGCCGCCGACCCATGGCAGCAGCGTTGGCAGCTTTTGACTAATGCGATTGCGCGCCGTGATTGCTGCCACCGACAGCATAATTAAAAGCACGAGTAGAACGGCCCATGGATTATCTAGGGCAAAAACGGCAGAGAGAAAGTAGCCGACCACAAGCAATTGAACAATCGTTCGAGCAGTGGCGATCGCCAAATCTCCGGCTAGACCCAGTTGCTGCCACGCGGAGAGGGCGATCGCGACGACCATCAACATGAGAGCCCAGCTGAGCCGAACAAAATCCAGTTCAATCAATGCATCCATCCTCTGGATCTCCTAATCTAGTGCGCCATAGCTGTATTCCGCACCCGTATTGTCGCAGAATTGCTTCTGAATTGTTTCAGGCCGAGCATCTTGGGTCGCTACGGCGCAAAGATAGATCTAAATATTGCTAGATTTAAATCGTGTTTATGTCCAGACCGATAAGTTTTATCTACGGTAAACCTTCAAGCTGGGCGGAATATCGCTTATTGATGCACGATTACAACATTGGTGGTGTAGGCTTGTGAACCCAATTCCCCTTCTCGATTTAAAGGGTCAATATCAATCGATTGAGCCTGAACTTAGCGCTGCAGCACGGGAGGTATTGGCCTCTGGGCAATATATTAAGGGACCGCACGTTCAAGCATTTGAGCAAAATTTTGCTCGCTACATTGGTACCCAACATTGCATTGCCTGCAATTCAGGAACTGACGCACTCTATTTAGCCCTCCGAGCACTCAATGTTGGTTCTGGGGATGAGATTATCACCACGCCCTTTACGTTCATTGCGACGGCTGAGGTGATTAGCGCAGTTGGGGCAACTCCGGTTTTCATTGACATTAATCCGCAAACCTTTAATCTAGATTTGGCTCAAATTGAGTCAGCGATTACCTCTAAAACGCGTGCCATTATGCCCGTTCATCTTTTTGGGCAACCCGTTGATATGACTCAGCTGATGGCGATCGCTCAGGCGCACCAGTTATGGGTTATTGAAGATTGCGCCCAAGCAGCCGGGGCAGATTGGGTGGGCGAGCGGGTGGGCAGCATTGGGCACATTGGTTGCTTTAGCTTTTATCCCACCAAAAACCTGGGAGCCTGTGGCGATGGAGGCGCTATTACGACCGATGATGAAACCATTGCCGCAAAGATCCGGATGCTGGCCGATCATGGTCGAAAAGAGACATACTATCACGAGGCGATCGGGGTCAACAGCCGGCTAGATGCCCTTCAAGCGGCAATTTTAGATGTTAAATTACGCTATCTCGATGCGTGGAATATTCAACGGCAGGCGGTTGCAGACCGCTACAGTCAATTGCTTGACCCGTTACCCCACGTGATTCATCCACACCCGCTAGAAGGAGGGCATCATGTGTGGCATCAATACACGATTCGCATTCCGACTTTACCGGAAGCAATTAACGTCAGGAACTGGCGCGATCGCACTCGCCAACATCTCCAGCATGACAACATCAGTTCAACGGTGTATTATCCTCTTCCCATCCATTTGCAGCCTGTCTACGAATATCTGGGTTATCAATCTGGTCAGTTTCCTGCTGCGGAACAAATATCCCGTGACGTTCTATCTTTACCTATGTATCCAGACCTTTCGTCTGAGCAACAAGAGAAAATCGTTTATTCTCTAAAAGATGCACTTACTTCACTCAGCATTTAATGACGATATATCGTTAACGACGTTGCATCATTCCGAGATTTAATGTTACGTTTCTTAACAGTGCTTTTAGAGTTGATCTTTACTCGCATTTGTATGTCAAACTCTCCTGAGTTGGATAGTTTGTGAGAGAAAGGATTAGTTAATGTAGAAGCGCTCCTCCCAATGTTGCTCACAGATTAGGATTTATATGAATTTTGGGCAGCCACAGAGGCCGGAACCGTTCGACTTTAGATGGATGCAACCCGTCACGAATCTAAAGCTCAATGGTTTTGATGTGATTCCGAATCTGCTGCCGTGGTACTTTAATGAGTGGCGCAAATGTCTATGAGCGACGTAAATAGGCGGTGATGATTGCCCTATCTTAGTCAAAAGTAATGCGTTAGTATTAGAAGTCTGGTTAAGTCTTTGATTCACTAAGCATTTCGTTATGACAAGAATTGCGCTAGCTTCTTCCGCGTTCGTACGTTGTGCCTGGGGTAACACAAGTGTGAGTTAATGGCAAGGCATCAGGTTTCATCAAAGTCAGCAAGTGTGTCGATTCTCTGCAGCTAAGTCTTTACTCTCAAGCAAAGTTGTATTGACGGATTTAGATAGTTTCGTGAGTTGAGGTCTGGAGGTATCCATTATTATGTCTATCCGCCTTTATGTAGGCAACTTACCAAAAGAGCTGGAGCGTCAAGAGTTAGAGGCTGTATTTGCCGATTTTGACGATTCCGTGTCGACTAAGCTTATTACAGATCGCAAAACGGGCAAATGCCGCGGTTTCGCTTTTGTAACCGTTAAGAGCGATGAGCAAGCCGACCAGATTATCGAAAAGTTCAACGGCTATGTGCTGAAGGAGAGTCCTCTTAAGATTGAAAAGGCTCTCCCTCGCTCTAAAGGCAAGAGTGAAGATAGTCAGCCATCTCAGCCGACTTCATCTGGAAATCGCCGTAAAGGTAAATCTCGCAAGAGCAGTAGTTCAACCGACTCGCAAGCTGCTCAACCCGACCCTCGCTGGGCAGATGAGTTATCGAAGTTAAAAGAGCTGTTGAACGCTCAGACAACGCCTTAGCATGAGGCTGCATCCTGGTTGGCTGACCAAATCATTGGTGTGTGGCGGTTAGCGTTCAGAGTTTTGTCAGTCGATCAGGGCTATGTCTTGAGCAGCGTCATGCGTTGCGGTAGGTTGCTTAGCCGCTGGGGTAACGAGTTCCTTTCCTGAATATCCCTTGCTCACTTCGATGGAAGCTCTGGTATGCCGAGTTTTCGTCGAAGTGAGCCTCTTTAATTGAATATTTGGTATGACAAATTACTTAAAGTAGATGAGTAAGTTTAATCCGGGGATGGTTCGAGAGAGTGTCCAAAGTAGTAAGGCAATGTAGAGTAACCCCAATGCCCATTGATACCAGACGAGACTCGTAATTAGACCTGGCATATATTCATCTCGAAGCCGAATATCATTGAAACCTAATCGAACTAAGTTGATGAGGCTGAAGTCGAAATAGTTGAGCCAGTTCCAGCGACGCTCCCAAGGGATAGGCTTATAGCGATCGCGGAAAAAAGCAAACTGTGGAATCACAGGCAGTCTGCCAATTAGAATTCGCAACTCGCGCGCCCCTCCGTCTTGCACAAAATAGCTTGATGTCATCAGGTCATGATAGCGACCCTGCTTATATAGCAGGATCATAAGAATAGCCGGAACAGGCACTCCAATCAGACCAAGGCAGGCAAGTGTCAGCCAGGGACTTTCAGCCGTATTAAAAATCGCAGATAGCCCCGTTAGCGTGAGTATGCTAAAGCTGGCTGACATCCAAACAGATTCTTCATTGTCGGGCATGATGGGTTGCGGGTGAAATCGCCGCAGTCTGTCAACAACCCAAAACAAGATACCGAAATAAGCAGTTAAGAGAATTCCGATGCCGAAGATTAGCCAAAAGCTAGTCCCGTAGCGGGTCAGCAATAGAAGTAAACTCAATGCTAGCCAACGCGTTGCGTCGAATATCCAGTCTGTGATTGAGTAGGATGTATCCGCAATCGTGCGATCGCGCACCTTGACATAGGTGGCTAAATCAATCTCTTCAAGTTTCAGCAAATCTGTGACATCTTGAAACGGTTGCTGAGCCCGGTTGTTAATAATTGCCAATGCCTGCTTTCTGGTCAGTCCAACCTGCTCAAGCTTGTGCAGATTCGCTGTATTCAGATTAGTTCCCAAAAGACGTTGACGCAATTTCCGTAAGCGCAGTCGCTCGGTAATATATTCCATCTGATTAGCATCAGGAATCTGTTCTAGGATTCGAAAATTACGAACGAGGTTTCTCAAGAGAGTTTCATTTCCTTGGAGGCTAGGCACCGAGAGAGCTCGACCGATCTGCCCTGGATTACCCAGTATCTTTGCCTGCTCAGCATTAAATTCGAGCCCTGAAACATTGAGATATGCATCTGAGGCAAACGTTGCATCGCCAAAGTCAGCTTGTCCTAGAATGCTGGCTCCCCGCAAATTGACTGGCGCATTAAACTGAGCCTCCCGAAACAAGACGCGATTTTCAAATGTCGCTTTTGTTAAAAACAACGCCTGAGCAAATTTACTCTTATTGAAAAATGCCTGATCTTGCCATTGAGACTGAGCAAAATCAGCATTCCCAAGCCATTCGATGCGGCTAAAATTGGCAAATCTTTCAAAAAAAACTTGACTGAAGTTTGCGGTGGCCTGAAATACGCTGCTCTGAAAGGTGACTGTTCCCTGAAATTGCGCTTGATTAAAGTCAATCTGCTTAAAAAAAATTGAATTACGCCAGCGGACATCGTTTTGAAAAGTTGTACCTGTAAACCTTACAATCTGGCTGAATCGCGCCTCTGCCCCGTCAATGTCTTGAAAAAATTCTGCCCCTTGAGCGTCGATACGGCCTAAAAAAAAGGTGTTTGTGAAATCGACGCGTCCTTCAAATCGAGTTTGAAGCAATTTGAGAGGGCCCCGAAATACTGTGATTTGGACAGGAGAGGGTTGCCCCTGAATGAGCAACGATCGCGACAGTTGACTCAGCTGAAACAATCGACGGCGATCGCGCTGAAGCTGTTCTTGCTCATCGTTTGACAAAATCGTAGGCAAATTTTGCCCGTACAACGGCACCCTTAGCCCCAAGCTAGACATAGCTAAGTTCCCGCGAATCACAGAATTGCTCAGATCCAAACCGAGCGGCGAACTGCGCTGCTGAAGCTGTTCCTGTAGCAGCCGATAAAATGTATTGCGGAACTCTTCGTTCTCAGCGCGCAAATCAATCGTGTAACGGCGCAGATCTATCGTGGGTATTCCATCGCTTTGAGTCGGCGATTGGATATGCTCTTGAAGCTGCTCAGCAGTAAGCAACGGGTATCCTGATTCAAAACTCATTGCCACTGCTGCGGGTTGTGCCACTAGCAAAGCTCCTGTTAAGCCAATCAAAATCCCAATGATAGAGAGTAAGCCAATCCGTCTCATGCCTTGAATCACGTGCCTTCTGCCCAGAGCTAATCTATCAACTGTCCCCCAAGAAAAAGATTTTTGGAGAATATTACCCAGCGTAGGACATGCTAAGCATTCTAAGCAGTGAAATTTAGTAAGGTGGAGTGTATCGAGCCGCACCTCCTGTTTTATGGCCCTACGGGCTTAGGTTTGTGTGGTGAGCCCCCGCGGCGCGGGGGCTCACCACACGTTCAACGTCCTAACGCGAGAGCGTACGGCTATATAGCAATCCCAGATGGGTTGTGAGTGGTGGGGCGGGGGACGCCCGCCCCACCACTCAAACACAATTCACAAGCAATTTAGGAGCGCTATACATCATTTGTGCGCCAGGTCCAGAAATGATGTGTCACATCATGCCAACGGGCTTAATTCAAGCGCACACCGCTATAATCAGTGACATTTTGGGGAGTTTGGATAGTTTTGTAAGATTGTGCCTATAGATATATTTTTGCAGGTCTCTGGGATGGCTAGCTTACAATGATAGCGTCTGAGAACCGTAAAGAAACTTACTCTAAAAACAATATGGCTGTCAGATTTTCTGTTCGTCGACTTTCCGACTCTAAAACGTTAGCGATCGCCCTTCTAGTTGGCGCTAGCAGCGTTTTGACCCTATCTGCCTCAAGTCTTGCATATACCGGTGCAGAGATAGAGTCATCTGACTCACTCAAAGCCGAGTTAAACCAAGAGATGCACATTTCCCAAGCTCCGGGTACGATTGTCGAGGTTGCATCCGGGAGCGATGCCTTTGAGACCTTGGTACAAGCCGTGCAAGCGGCTGATTTGGTCGATACCCTGTCAGGAGACGGCCCATATACCGTCTTTGCGCCCACCGATGACGCCTTCGCGAATCTCCCCGATGGAGCGCTAGACGCATTGCTACTGCCTGAAAACCAAGACCTATTGACAGATATTTTGACGTATCATGTCGTGCCGGGTGAGGTGACCTCGGATGAATTAGAAACGGGGGCTGTTGATTCTCTCAATGGAGGATTAGCAGTCCAGGTTGATCCGGATGGAGTGGTTGTCAATGATGCCAGCGTGATCCAGCCTGATATTGATGCGAGTAATGGGGTCATTCATGCCATTAATCGGGTGCTGATTCCGCCATCTGTCCAGCCTGAGCTAGAGGCCTTGCTAGCCGAGGAAGAAATGCCAGAGACTGAACCCGAGATGGCTGAACCAACCGAAACCGGAACAACTGAAGCTATCCCTGCGTTGTGGTAGGGCGCATTTATTCTTAATCGCTATCACGTGAATAAGACGCACGACTTAAACTTAGCGGTTGGCTCCAATAGCAATCCATTACACGAATCATAAACTTTAAGTCAGAACGGGTTCAGATTGCGATTGAATATTAGAAAGCAGGTTCCAGTTTAAGGAGCCTGCTTTTCTATGTGTTTTATGTTGATGCTCGTAATGCTGCTAAATCACGGACGCTACTCGTATTCGCCGATTATTTCTCGAACAGACTATAGCTGGAAAGACAACACTCGTTTGGCTGTTTATATTGCACTCAATATTGAACATTTTGAATTTGGTCAAGGACTGGGAGCGACCCTCGCACCTGGAGGGCCTCAACCCGATGTATTGAACTATGCGTGGCGAGACTACGGCAACCGAGTTGGGGTTTGGCGTCTCTTAGATCTGTTTAATGAGTTCAGTCTTCCAGTGACGCTGGTGGTTAATTCTGAAATTTATGATTATTGCCCAGAGGTCGTCGCTGCATTTAGAAATCGAGGGGATGAGATTGTCGCTCACGGGCGTACCAACTCAGAGCGACAAAGCAACATGTCAGAACAAGAGGAGCAAGTGCTCGTCAAAGATGTCAGGGACACGTTGGCGACTCACGAGGGGCGATCGCCTGCAGGATGGCTCTGCCCTTGGATCGCTCAAAGTCAATATACACCAGATTTGCTCAAAGAGGCAGGCTACCAATATATGCTGGATTGGTGCTGTGATGACCAGCCCATTTGGTTTAAGACGCGGTCGGGGCCAATTCTGTCAATTCCGTATCCACAAGAAATCAACGATATTCCAGCGATCGCCGTTCGGAGGAGCGGGGCAGCAGAGTTTGCAGATATGATCATCGATAATTTTGACGAAATGCTTAGTCAATCTCAGCATCAGCCGTTAGTATGTGGCATTGCGCTCCATCCTTACATTGTGGGACAACCCTTTCGTCTACGACAGTTACGCCGTGCGCTTCAGCACATTGTCGATCATGCTCAGCAAATCTGGCTGACTCATCCAGGTGCAATTGCCACCTATATCCAACGCCTGCCAGAAGGCGTTGTTCCTATCTAAGTACCTCGGCACAATTAAAAACCAAATTCAAAACCCTGCGCTGCCCGCGCCGCGGGCAGCGCAGGGTTTTATGGGTTTTATAGTTAATTGTGACCACCGACTTAGAGAGGGGCTTTTCCTTAAGAAAAGCTGCAAGCTCCAAGCTGCACATGGTTTGTTTAGGATGGATAAAGGACATCGGATGACTTACACATGTCGTCTGACTATCCTGTTCATTCAGGTTGTTGATGAATGTCGATGAAATAACGCATGGCAGGACATAGTAAGTGGGCAAATATTAAGCGTCAAAAAGCGAGAGTTGATGCCGTTAAAGGAAAGACTTTTGCTAAGCTTTCTCGACAAATTATTGTGGCGGCTCGGAGCGGCATTCCAGACCCAGAAGGTAATTTTCAGCTTCGCACTGCTATTGAGAAGGCGAAGGCTGCAGGGATTCCAAATGACAACATTGAACGGGCGATCGCCAAAGGTGCAGGCACGTTTGGTAGCGATGGCGAGGCGCTAGAAGATATTCGCTATGAGGGTTACGGTCCAGGTGGTGTGGCGATTCTCATCGAAGCCTTGACCGATAACCGCAATCGAACGGCTGCTGATTTACGATCTGCATTCAACAAAAACGGTGGGAATTTGGGTGAAACCGGATGTGTCAGTTGGATGTTTGAGCAAAAAGGAGTGGTTTCAGTCACAGGAACGATTCATGAAGATGAATTGCTAGAAGCTTCCCTAGAAGGAGGCGCAGAATCCTATGACCTGGTGGAAATTGATGACACCCCCGGCGCGGAGATCGTCACAGACGCGACTAATGTGGAGACACTCAATCAAACCTTACAGGATGCCGGATATATCATCAGTCAAGCTGAACTGCGCTGGATTCCTAGCAATACGATTGAGATAACTGATCCAGACCAGGCGCGATCGCTCCTCAAGTTAATGGATGCGCTCGAAGAACTTGATGATGTTCAGAACGTAACTGCCAACTTTGATATGGCAGATGATCTCATGGCTCTCAGCATGATTTAGGTCATGGCGCTTTGCCTGACACAATTTGCTGCTATCAAAAGAAAACCCTAGCCCAGGCAGGCTAGGGAATCATTTCAGGGTACATTTACCATTCCTTGATTCTGAATCTATTAAGCGTATCAGGATGAATTAGCTTGAAATAAGCAGAAAAATGCAGGCATTCAGTTGGAAATTGCAGATTTTGGCGATTATTTCTCAATTTCTACGTAATACTGTTGGTAAAATCGATGACCTTGAGTTGCGATTGATGAGATTCGTAACTAAAGCCGAGGCTGAAATGAGTTTGGCGAAAACTAGGGTTATTGTGCTGGTGTGGGGAATGGCGATCGCCCCTGCTCGCGGTTTGGATACATCAGAGCTAATCCTTGAGGTTCTTGGATATACTTTCCGCTTTGTGTGGGGTGATATGTCTCGTTGTATAAACAGAGCGCATCTAAATGGTTGCCAACAAATTCCATCAATTCTCGATGAAACGCGCCTCGAAAAAACTGCATAAGACTTGCTCGATCCTGCCAATAGCTGACCATCAATACTTCATTTGGGCCGCAAATTCCTGCTTTAACCTGAAGACATCCCTCGGCTGATTTTGTTTCGGCTCTGAATCGAAACAGGTTTTTCCACATCCAAATAAATCCTGTCCGGTTGCGGGCAATTATTCCGTTGACAAACGCCACAGCATCCGGTTGATCCGGCAAATCAATTTGATAGGTGCCATATCCCATAAGTTTCTCCTACTTTTCTTATCTAAATTTGGCTCAATTTGACGTAATTTGGCCTAGCTTGACAGTGCCCCGGCCATCTCGTTGCTCATTCTGACTCACACGGTATGGTGACGATAGAAGAGAGATCGAGGCACTCACTTAAGCATGTTGTCA
Source organism: Elainellaceae cyanobacterium (assembly GCA_051162585.1). Taxonomy (GTDB): domain Bacteria; phylum Cyanobacteriota; class Cyanobacteriia; order CAZCXK01; family CAZCXK01; genus DBGGTD01. The sequence goes on along the minus strand of DBGGTD010000229.1, from coordinate 24 downwards.
TCGTCAACATCTATAGATTAAATC
>DBGGTD010000228.1:0-4198 GCA_051162585.1 Elainellaceae cyanobacterium | reverse complement strand
CTTCAGCTCCAAGACCCCTTGCCCGCCAAACTGCGAGAAAAGTATGAGCTAGTCGGGATTCAGGAGGCGATCGCCCATATTCATTTCCCTCCAGACGGAGATGCTCTAGAGCTGGCGCGTCGTCGGTTAATCTTTGACGAGTTTTTCTATTTGCAGCTAGGGCTGCTGCGGCGACGGCTCAATCAGCGACAACAGCAGACGAAAGCCGTCTTAGCCCCAACCGGACACCTCATTGACCAGTTTTATCAGGTGATCCCGTTTGAGCTAACCGGGGCTCAGCGGCGGGTTGTCAATGACATTCTCAACGACTTGCACAATCCTGTGCCGATGAATCGCCTCGTGCAAGGGGATGTCGGGTCAGGTAAGACAGTCGTTGCAGTGGTTGCAATTCTGGCTGCCATCCAATCGGGCTACCAAGCGGCGCTGATGGCTCCCACCGAGGTGCTAGCTGAGCAGCACTATCGCAAGTTGGTGAACTGGTTTAATCTCCTGCATTTGCCCGTCGAACTTCTGACTGGATCAACCAAAACCTCAAAACGCAAACAGATTCATGGAGAACTCAACACCGGCGAACTGCCGCTTCTAGTTGGGACTCACGCACTCATCGAAGATCCGGTGCGGTTTCATCAGTTGGGGCTTGTGGTGATCGATGAGCAACATCGGTTTGGGGTCGAACAACGTGCCCGATTGCAGCAAAAAGGCGATCATCCCCATGTGTTAACGATGACAGCGACGCCGATTCCTCGAACGTTAGCGCTGACGCTCCACGGGGATTTGGATGTTAGCCAAATTGATGAACTTCCACCCGGACGCAAACCTGTCCAGACAACGATTCTCTCAGCGCGCGATCGCGCTCATGCGTATGATCTCATCCGTCGAGAAATTGCTCAGGGGCGGCAGGTATATGTGGTGTTGCCTCTGGTTGAAGACTCTGAAAAACTCGATTTGCGATCGGCCATTGATGAATATCAGCGCCTCCAAGAGACAGTGTTTCCAGAGTTTAAGGTGGGACTGCTGCACGGGCGCATGACCTCAGCCGAAAAAGACAGGGCGATCGCCCAATTCCACGCCAACGATACCCAGATTCTCGTGTCAACGACTGTGGTTGAGGTCGGGGTAGACGTACCCAACGCGACTGTGATGCTTATTGAACATGCAGAGCGGTTTGGGTTGTCACAGCTTCATCAGTTGCGAGGTCGAGTGGGGCGTGGCGCAGATCAGGCATTTTGTCTGCTCATGAGCAGTTCTAAAACCGAAACTGCTCGTCAACGCCTCAAAGTCCTTGAGCAATCTCAAGATGGCTTCTTTATTTCAGAAATGGACATGCGCTTTAGAGGCCCTGGGGAGGTGCTCGGGAGGCGACAGTCTGGGTTGCCTGACTTTGCACTAGCTAGTTTAGTGGATGATCAAGATGTTTTAGGATTGGCGAGAGACGCTGCGGAGGTCATCTTAGACCAAGATCCTCAGCTCGAAAGCTCGTCACTACTCAAGACTGAACTGGAGTATCGGTATCGCAAACTAATGGGTGGCACCATTTTGACCTGATGAGAATCATCTGATTTCCTGCCTTTCGCCTTTTACTTCCTAATAGAACTGCCTCAGGTTGTTCTCAGAATACTGTTGTTTAATATGCGTAAACATGGCACGTTCATGTTGCGTTAAGGCGTGATTACCCAAGCACGGAGAGGAGCCCATGTTTAATGGGATTAGAGATATCCAACATCCATTGACGCGCAGCATAACTGCCGCAGGCATTACCTTGGCGGCAGTCACAATGACATCGGGAGCAATCGTTGGATTTTTAGAAGAAAAGCCTGACTCAGCGTATAAATGGGTGGGCTATGCCGCCCTAATTGGAGCTGGAGTCGGAGCTGTTGCAGGGATCGCCACTCGGCCATCCAGTGCGTCGAGGGCATCCTCTCAATCTAAGCGATCGCCCCGTGATTCGCACCTATTCACTCTCTGATTATGTTGAACCCGTTGAGCATTATCGACTTTCTATCAAGCGCGAACTTCCGCCCAAAGGGCTAGACGTGCCCCCCGGCGTGTCATCAAACTTCATGCATGATCACGTCCAAGAAGGCGACACGCTTTTAGCGAAACCTCCCGCTGGAAAATTTGTTCTAGATGTTCAAAAAACAATCCCTGCTATTTTGCTCAGCAATGGGGTCGGCATCACGCCCATGATTAGCATGGCAAAAGCATGTGCCCATCGCAATCCAGATCGCCCTCTTTGGTTTGTGCACGGCGCACGAGATGGAAAATTTCATGCGTTTCGAGACGAGGTGGTGGCGATCGCCCAGCAGAATCCCAACATGAAGGTTCACTATCGCTACAGTCGCCTAAACCCCGACGACGAAGGACACTACGACAGCACTGGCTATGTCGATATGGATTTACTGCAAACCGTGGTGATGCCAGATCTTGAGCACCGCTACGGCTCGACCGAGGCAGAATATTTTATTTGCGGTTCTCCACCTTTTATGGGCTCTCTGTTGGGTGGGCTACGTGACTGGGGTGTTCCGGGCGATCGCGTATTTTTTGAATCCTTTAATCAGGCCAAGCAGACAAGTAAACAGGCAACTACGTCTCAAGCCGACAACAACGGGGCGGTTCAACAGGCAGACATTACTTTTACCCAGTCAGACCAGGTTTTAACATGGACACCGGACGACGGCACGATTTTAGAATTTGCCGAGGCGAATGGTCTAGACTTGCCCTACAGTTGTCGATCAGGCATTTGTTTAACCTGCATGTGCCCCATCCAAGAGGGTGAGGTGGCCTATGACGAACCACCAACTGGGACTCCCGACGAGGGTTCGGTGCTCATCTGCATCTCTCGCCCTAAAACTGAGCGTGTGGTGTTAGAAGCATAGCGTTTCTATAGCCTTACGCTCTCGCGTGAGGATGTTTAACGTGTGTAGACTCCGCGCGGCGCTGGGGCTCTACACACAAACCTGAGCCCGTAGGCTATACAGAGGCGATCGCGACAAGTGCGATCGCATTCCCATCTCGTGACATGGCATAACCACCTGCGGGAATCGTATTCCCATCCAATGTTTTGGTGTATCTAATATCAATTCTTCAAGCAATAGGTGTAGGATGGGCAAAGCGCAGCGTGCCCATCATGCTCTAGATATACCATCCAATATAGATTTGATGGGCACGGGCAAAGCCCTTTTCCCATCCTACAATGCTGTTGAGAGGTGGTTGGTGCGGTTGCAGAGGTTACTAGCAGCGGGTGAACGGGGTCGTTAAGCGGCAAGGAATACTTCACCAGTGTTTGAGGCTAAACAGCAGAAAACTCTTTATCTTTGAGGTCAGGTTATGGAGTTTGTTGTAATCATCATCATGGGGCTTGTTATATGGCTTGTTATCTTGGTGTTACAGGATGTTGCTGAGTGGATAAGTAACAATACCAAACCTGTTCTATCGGAAGCTGTAAGAGTGGTCGCAAAACGTTCTGATACCAGTGGTGCGATGTCTTCATCAGGTGGTGCTGTCGTAACTTCTTACTTCGTAACCTTTGAGAGCGATCGCAAATCTCTTGTAGTTGGGTTGACGAAGGAAACCCAACAATCCGGAAAGGATTCTACTCCCAGCCTATTTTGTCTGAGAACATGATCTCTCCATCAGCACCCCAATCATTTGGATAGATCCCCTGCTCAACATAATGATGGAAACTTGAGTAAGGCCAGTCGCCAGGAGCGTCTACTAGCTGATGACTGACTGGATTGTAATGAATGTAATCAACATGCCTCTCAAAGTCTCTTTCATCGCGAATCTGGTGTTCCCAAAAGCGCCGCTGCCAGATAGCCTGCTCTTGTTTCTTGAGGCGAGCTAATGAGCGGTGACGTTTATAGTTTTCTGGGCAATGACGACTGAAGTAAGTTTTGATGAGCCGCCGGTGTTTTGAATAGGTGCTGGCGATTGTAGGTGACAACGGTAAAAAAGTAGGTGGCACCAGGAGTGGTAGCGCGACGGTACTGCATCAGAATAGCCTATCGAATATGGAATTAGGATAGACAGGTCGGATGCTAAAGTAACGATAGGTGTTGGGTTTCCTGCGTCAACCCAACCTACTAGCGCGGCAAGCTTAATTTGCTGGGTTAGGGTAAAGACGACGCAGCTTAATTCTGGCATCTTGAGTGGTAAAGCGCCAGACGACCCCAGCTTGTTCTAAATTGCGTTGCTGCTG
>DBGGTD010000227.1:0-8156 GCA_051162585.1 Elainellaceae cyanobacterium | reverse complement strand
GTCATCGGATCGGTATGCTTATCAGAATGCCGCTACTGATCGCGCTATTTAGGCTGATACAGCACCTTGTTAGAGAGTGAGTCGTTCATTGCTCTACAAAGCGTCTATCTATGGGCTTCTATCTATGGGCTTCAATCACGAGGAGACTTATGTTCTGGCAAACTTTCTTCAGTATACTAATGGGCAAAACCGCGTGGCGATCGCTACTCGGGTTGATGGGGCTGGCCGCGTTAGCGGTGAGCTGTAGCAGTAGTGAACCAGCAGCAACGACTGAGGGCGAAACAGATCCCGAAGCGGCTGAGACGACCTATCAAGACGGAGGCACCTTGGTCTGGGCGCGCTACGGAGATGCCGATTCTCTCGACCCTCACAAAACCACTACCACGTTGTCGTGGCAAATTTTTGACCAGGTCTACGACACGCTGCTTGCGTTCGATGATAGCGGCTCAGTGCAGCCGAATCTGGCAAAAGAATGGACAGTCAGCGACGATGGGCTAGAAATTACCTTTGTGCTCAACGAGGATATCACCTGCCATGATGGCACCCCGTTTGATGCCAACGATGTGAAATATACTGCCGATCGCGCCCTCAGCGAGGATGAGCCTAGCGTGACGAAGGCAAGCTGGGGCAGCATCGAAACCGTTGATGTGGTCGATCCGCAAACGGTTAAATTTGTCTTTCAAAAGCCATTCGGGGCATTCGTCCCCTTCATGGCCGACCCCTTTGCCAGCATGATTTGTGACAGTGCGGAGGAGTTGGGCGATGAGTTTGGAGTCAGCGCTGCAGTCGGCACTGGCCCTTGGAAACTTGTCAGTTGGACGAAGGGTGATGAAATTGTCTTGGAGACCAATGCAGACTACACCAACTATGGTCGCCCGATTGAGAATGCGGGGGCTCCGTACCTCGATCAGCTGATCGTCAAACAAATTCCTGAACCCCAAACCCGACTAGCAGGGCTGCAAACCGGAGAGCTGCAACTGATTGCAGAACCTCCCCTCGAAGAAGTCGAGTCGATTCGCGGAGATGATAGCCTCGAAATCTACGTGGCAGAAAAGACGGGACAAAACGTATTTTTTGAGTTCACCATTTCGCGTCCGCCCTTTGATGATGAGCGCGCTCGAAAAGCGGTAGCGTATGCTGTTAACCCCCAACAAGCCATTGAAATTGCCTTTGGAGATTTGGTGAAGCGGGAAGAATGCACTGTGGCGCGAGGGGTGATGGGGAATGATCAAGACTTTTGCAGCAGCATCGGGTATGAACACGACCCGGAGCAGGCCCAAGAATTACTCGCAGAGCTCGGATACGGCCCTGACAATCCGCTACAGGTCAAGATGATGACCTGGGTGGGTGGCAATCGTGAGAAGGTCGTTCAGGTATTTCAGAGCCAACTGGCAGCCGTAGGCATCGATGCCGAAATCGAGACGATGGATATCGGCACGCTCAACGCGCGAGTCAAGCAGGAGAATGAAAAAGATTCGGGTGTTAGCACCTTCGATATGATGGGTTGGGCATGGTATGACCCAGATATTCTCTATTCTTTATGGCATTCTCCAGGAGCCTACAGCGGGTATCAAACCCCCGAACTCGACGCCATGCTTGAGAAAACCCGGACAATTGTTGATCCAGAAGAGCGCCTACAAGCGGTTAACGAGGTTCAGGAATATTTGCTAGAGAAGGCCATCATGGTGCCGTTATACACGCCTGGCTGGTTGTGGGTGTATACCTCTCGGGCTGAGGTAGATGGCTTCAAGATTGGCCCATTCAACCGTCCGCTATTTAACGACATTCAACTGGTCGCAGAATAAGTAGGCGGACAAAATATTTACTGTCATTGCGAGCGAAGCGAAGCAATCACATCTGGGATTACTTCGCTTCACTCCGTTCCACTCGCAATGACAGTGTGTATAGCAATCCCAGATGGGTTGTGAGCGGTGGGGCGGGCGACGCCCGCCCCACCGCTCAAACACAATTCACAAGCGATTTAGGATCGCTATAATTAATTCTGTTTAACTGCTTAGCTTGGGTTGTAGGGCATGCCATTGGAATGCCCCTACTGCCGTCTACTGCTGTCTTTCAGAGCGATCGCCTTTCTACTATTATGACGCGATATATCATCAAACGTCTGCTGGCAGGATTGTTTACCATCTGGGTTACTACCATTGCCGTGACGCTGCTCATTCATTTTGTGCCCGGTGACCCGGTACAGCTGATGTATGCTCAGTCTCAGTCCACCACGCCCGAGCAGCTTGAAGAAATCCGCCGCAGCTTGGGGCTTGATCGTCCCATTTGGGAACAGTACATCATCTATATGAGCCGAGTCCTGCAAGGCGATTTTGGAAACACGATTCGCGGTAACCAACCCGTTTTAGATCTGCTGCTGGTACGGTTGCCCAACACCTTGGTCTTAGCGTTTGCGAGCATGGTAGTCACGGTGCTGGTTGGGGTTCCGGCTGGCTTTTTTGCGGCCTATAAGCGGGGCACATGGGTCGATACGGGGTTGATGACCAGCGCGATCGTCGGCATCTCGATTCCGAGCTTTTGGCTGGGGTTGATGCTGATGTATGTGTTCTCCCTGCGGTTAGGGTGGTTGCCTGTTTCTGGCACTGACCTAAAAAATCTGATTCTCCCCGCGATCACGTTGGGCATCGCCAACGCCGCGTCGATTTCTCGACTGACGCGCTCGTCCATGCTGGATGTGCTGTCACAAGACTTCATGCGAACGGCACGGTCTAAAGGGTTGGCCGAAAGGACAGTTCTGTCTCGCCATGCGCTTAAAAACGGCATGATTAACGTTGTCAACATGCTGGGCTTGCAGTTTACCTACATGATGGGCGGGGCGATCGTCGTTGAAAATGTCTTTGCCTGGAACGGGGTGGGACGATTAGCGATTCAGTCAATCTTTCAGCGTGACTATCCAACGATTCAAGGCTTTATTCTGATGTTTGCAATCGTGGTGGTTTCGGTGTCGATTTTGCTGGATTTGGTTTACGCCTGGATTGATCCGCGAATTACTTACAACTGATCCCCGATGGAGATTAAGCACATCCACAGAATTGACAAGGGCTAGTGACATGACGCAACTGACAACGCGGGATAGTTTTGCTGAATCAGGCTTATATCTGCGACTCCGAACGCTTCGCCAATTTCTCAGAGCGCTGGTACGAAGTCCAAGCTCTAAGATTGGAGCCATCATTCTGCTGATTTTGGTCTTTACTGCGATTAATGCTGGGGCGATCGCCCCCTATGACCCGTTAGAACAAGGAATCGGACCCTTACTGTCACCGCCAAGCACTGCCCATTGGTTTGGAACCGATGAATTTGGGCGAGATTTGTTTAGCCGAATCGTGTTTGGTACGCGCCTGACGCTAAAAATTGGCTTAATCGCAGTCGGCATTTCGATGACCTCAGGCGTGCTGATTGGGTTGGTGGGTGGCTATGCGGGAGGCTGGCTTGAGAGCCTTTTGATGCGGGCCGTGGATGTGCTATTTTCATTTACTGAAACCCTAATCGCACTGGCGGCTGTCGCCGTGCTGGGGCCGAGTTTGACAAACGCCATGATTGCGGTCGGCATTAGCTCGATTCCGTTTTATGCCCGCGTTACATATGGGGCGGTGCTGGTCGAGAAAAACAAAGAATATTTCAAGGCAGCGCAAGCGGTTGGAGCCCGGCATCTGCGGCTGATCTTTCGACATATTTTGCCCAATATCTTATCGCCCATCATCGTGGTGGCAACGGTGGGGGTGTCTGTGGCGGTCTTGTCTGCGTCTGCGCTGTCGTTTTTGGGGCTGGGCGCGCAGCCTCCGTCCCCCGAATGGGGAGCGATGCTAGCAGCCGGACGAGACTACTTCCGCCTTGCCCCCTGGATTACCACGTTTCCAGGATTGGCGATCGCCTTGACGGTGCTAGGGTTCAATCTTCTAGGCGATGGTCTCAGAGAAGCGCTTGACCCTCAGCAGCGGGGACGAGGATAGCAGGTGATGAAGTTCTACACCAGATCTATAGCGGGTTAACAAAGTCGGTATGACGTTTTCAATTGTTGCTCGTGACCCCCACACTGGAATGATGGGCGTCGCGGTATCTACTAAAAATTTAGCGGTGGGTGCGCTGGTGCCTTTTGCTAAATCACACATTGGGGCGATCGCCACCCAAGCCACAACCAATCCGATGTTGGGCATCAACGGCTTAGATTTGCTCAGCCAACACGATGCTGAAACCACCCTCCAGCAGCTTTTAAGCCAAGACATTGGTCGAGATCATCGTCAAATTCACCTCGTTGATCGCCACGGCAAAACCGCCGCCTGGACGGGACCCGACTGTGTTGAATGGGGTGGACATCTCACCTTTGTAAATGTTTCAATTGCAGGCAATATGCTGGTCAGTTCAGATACCATTCAGGCAATGGCGGATGTGTATCACACTCATACGGACATCGTGTTCTCGGAGCGGCTATTATTAGCTCTAACAGCCGGACAATCCGCAGGAGGTGATAAACGCGGACGACAATCTGCTGCACTATACATCGTGGATGGTGAGATTTACCCATTTCTTGACTTGCGCGTAGACGATCACAGTCATCCCATCGATGAGTTAAAGCGGCTCTTATTTGAATCTCAACAAGACTACTATCAAGACTTTCGGCGATCGCTCCCCACTCGCACCAGCGCCTGGGGGCAAGTTGAGTCATCCTCGACAAAATCCTCCATTGCCGTTCAACCGTGATGGTTGTTCCCCTGTCTTATCCCGCAGTTCAAACCCAGTTCAAAACTCGCCATGACTCCACTCCTAGATGTCCGCAATTTAGAAACTCGTTTTTTTACTCCTAGCGGTGTGGTTCAAGCCGTTAATGATTTGTCGTTTCAAGTCAATGATGGTGAAACAGTTGGCATTGTTGGAGAATCGGGTTCGGGCAAAAGTATCACCATGCTGTCGGTCATTCGGCTGATTCCGACACCTCCCGGCAAAATCACAGGAGGAGAGGTCTGGTTTGAAGGACGTAATCTACTTCAACTCAGTGATGAGGAGATGCGGAAGATTCGCGGCAATCGCGTTGCGATGATCTTTCAAGACCCGATGACGTCGCTCAATCCGGTGTTGCGGATCGAGAAGCAAATTACCGAAGCCATTACGCTTCATTTAGGCATGTCTGAAACTCAGGCAAAGCAGCGTGCCGTTGAGCTATTAGAAAAGGTTGGGATTCCAGGAGCGGGCGATCGCATCCGCAACTACCCGCATCAGTTCTCTGGCGGAATGCGGCAACGGGTCATGATTGCGATGGGGCTGGCGTGTAACCCAAAGCTGCTAATCGCGGATGAACCAACGACTGCCCTTGACGTGACCATCCAAGCACAAATTGTTGAACTGGTGAAGCAGCTTAAGGCTGAGCTGGGCATGGCAGTCGTGTGGATCACGCACGACCTGTCGTTACTAGCAGGCATCGCCGAACGAATCTTGGTCATGTATGCTGGGCAAATCGTCGAGCAAGCATCCCTCCATGACCTATACAAAAATCCGCGCCATCCTTACACGATTGGTTTGCTTCAGAGCATTCCTCGGCTAGATGCCCAGCGTCAACACCGCTTGCAAACCATCAAAGGGCTGCCGCCTGATTTGACTCAGTATCCAAAAGGCTGCCCCTTTGCGCCTCGATGCAGCTTTGCCATTGATCACTGCTATGAGACAGACCCGCCCCTTGAGCCTGTCGGTGACGATCATACGGTTGCCTGCTGGGTGAAACCCGTCGGTCGTGATGTTCTTCAAGAATCTCAAGCGGTTGCCTCCTAGCGATCGCCCGAGTTTTCCAGACTCTTCAAAGTCCTTCAGATGCACATTCTTATTCTTGACACGCGTTATGGTCGAAACCCAGGCAAATACCTCCACCACTCAGCAAAACACGTCGCTCATGCAGGTGAATGACCTGCAAGTCTACTTCCCAGTCTTTCAAGGACTGATTTTGCAACGCCAGACAGGATGGGTGAAAGCCGTTGATGGTCTGACATTTGATATTCGTCAAGGCGAAACTCTAGGCTTAGTTGGAGAATCAGGATGTGGCAAAAGTACAACCGGACGAGCCATTTTGCAGCTCATTCGCCCCACGGGCGGGCAGGTCTTTTTTGAAGATCAGGATCTGACTACCATTCAGGGTGAGCGCCTGCGACAAATGCGGCAACGAATGCAAATGATTTTCCAAGATCCCTATGCGTCTCTCAATCCTCGAATGACGGTTGGGGCGATCGTGGGTGAACCTTTAGAAGTCTTTGATTTAGCGTCAGGAAGCGCCAAGCAAGACCGCATCCATCAACTCCTTGAAGTCGTTGGGCTAAACCCCAAATTTATCCATCGATATCCGCATGAATTTTCTGGCGGGCAACGGCAGCGCGTCGTTATCGCAAGAGCCTTAGCTTCTAACCCAGATTTTATCGTGTGCGATGAACCCATTGCGGCCTTAGACGTATCTATTCAGGCACAAGTGGTTAATCTGATGCAGACCTTGCAAGATGAATTTGGGCTAACCTACCTCTTTATCGCGCATGACCTCAGCGTGGTGCGTCATATCTCCGATCGCATCGCAGTCATGTATCTGGGCAAGATTGTAGAATTGGCAGACCGTCTATCTCTTTACGAAAATCCGCTGCACCCCTATACCAAGGCATTACTGTCAGCCGTTCCGATTCCCGATCCGGTGATTGAGGCAAAGCGAGAGCGTGTTATTTTGCGGGGTGATGTCCCTAGTCCGACGAGCCCGCCTAAAGGATGTCGGTTTCATACGCGGTGCCCCATTGCAGTGGATGAATGTCGTCAAGACCCAGAACCTGAGTTTCGAGAGGTGGGCAATGGGCACTATGTTGCGTGTCATCTGGTTGAGTAATTATAGCCTTACGCTCTCGCGTTAGGACGCTGAACGTGTGTATAACCCGCGCGCCGCGTGGGTTATACACACAACCCTGAGCCCGTAGGGCGAACAGACATGGTTTACACTTTCCCGGATAGGAAACCAACTAAATTTTGGATAAATGATTGGCTAATTCGACTGTCATGAGCCTGAGATGAGGCGAGTTCTACTACCTCAGATTTGGTTTCTACAGAGGGTACAGCAACAAGCGGCATTTCTTCTGCGAGACCTGATACCATCAGCCGAAAGGCAATTTGCTGTACTTTTTCGGTGGGTAGTTGAAGCTGTTGGGCGATCGCCTTCAACGACACCGTTCCATCTGTAAATTCCCAGACTTGCCATTCGGCTTGATTAAGCCGTAGTTGGGGTTTACCTTCGATGACACTGACCAGTGCCGAGGTGGGCTCAGGTAGCTTATCGGCTAAGGCAGACCAGTTTTTGAGCGCACGCAACCCCGCCAATGTGACTTCTGTCGCGGGTGCGCTCAATCCCGTCATTTCAGATGAGGGAAGCGGGGCTTTGGGGTCAAACTGAAACCATCCATCCTCGAGCGTAAACAACGCACAGATCTGCTGCATCACTTGAGAATAGAATAGAAGCTTTAGCTGCTCTGCACTCAATACCCCTTGAGATTTGAGATGCAAACCTGCTGGAGTATTTTCTGTGCGCGATTGAGCAAGGCGAGACGCAGCGCGATCGCCCATCCAGCCCCGCTGACTGATTAATCGAAGTAAGCCTTGTTGATCGAGAGTATTCGCAGCTGCAACAATACGTCCTTGATTAAACCAAACATGATGGTTTCGCCTTTTGTCAGAGCTGGCATCTCCTAGCGCACAAATGGTCAGTAAGCCAATCTTGCTGCCTTGCTCCAAAAACTGAAACAGCTCTGCTAAGGTAAATTCTGCTAGGTAGCCTGTAATAGCCATGATGAATCCTTATAAATTAAATAGTGTGGTTGTAGCTAAACTGTGCTGTATCTAGTTTGTTGCGGTTCTAAAATCTTCACATCGAAAGCCATCGGGATAACGGGGATGGCAAGTCGTTACACTAAGCATCCTTAAGTGGAATGCTCGACCAATTTGATAATGGTTCTTGCAACAGATGAAGCATCGGTTGGGTTAACCCGAATCATGAGAGGACATTTCGATGCATTCAAATAGCCAAGCGCAATACCAATATTTTCAGGCTCCCAGGCGTCCTGGCAATCGACGTGGGTCAGACCAATAATCATCGGAACGTGCGATCGCTGCTTCATAAATGTCAGGAT
>DBGGTD010000226.1:0-2523 GCA_051162585.1 Elainellaceae cyanobacterium | reverse complement strand
GCATAGTCACGTCCTTTGGTCGCCAGTTCATTAATTTTGGCATTTAGAATCCAGTTCATTAATTTTGCATTTAGATTTGACATTTAAAATTTAGACACTGGATTTTGATGAATTTAAATACGATCTAAAAACAATAGGCAATGCCGAATCATAAAAAATTCGACCATTGATGATCATACGCTTTAATATGAATTATCACGCATTAAAAGCTGAGGATTAAATATGAGCATCGGCCTTAAGGATTCCTTTGCTGCATTGACGCTAGCAACTGCTTCGCTGATTTTTACGTCTGGTGTAGCGATCGCCCAGCAAGCCCCGACTGAACTAGACGAAACCATCACAATTTTTGAAGCCATTGAGAACGAATATTTCTCCCACGATCGTGATTTCTATCGAAATCGATCGTTGATCCGGCAGGTTGACTGGTTTTTTGGTCGGGCGAACGGTGTTGTCAAACGTGTTGCCTGACGTGCAGGCGGTTGCCGGATTGACGTTAGGGGCAGATCCGATGGTTTCGGCAGTGAGCGTCGTGGGGGCATATGAGGGGCGATCGCTCACTGCACTTATCATTCGCAAAGAAGCCAAGGGGCATGGTACTCGCGCTTATATCGAAGGTCCAGATTTACCACCCGGAACTCCCATCGCAGTCTTAGAAGATGTGGTAACGACAGGGCAATCTGCTCTTAAAGCGGTCGACCGCCTGAAACAAGCAGGCTATGTTATTCGTCAAATAATTGCGTTGGTCGATCGTCATCAGGGGGCTGCTGAGCTTTATCAACGCCAGGGGTTACCATTCCAGGCATTATTTTCTATTTACGATATCCAGACTCGATGGGCGCAGCTCCATGCTGATTCAGACTCGTAGTTTGGCTTGAATGCTAGATTAAAAAAGAATTTTGCGTGATGTCATGTCACTTAGCTTGGCCGGTCTAGCTGCAAGGTATCCTACACAGTCACGGGTCAGCCTTCGCTAATTCAGAGGGTGACTCTCAAATTTTGAATCTTAAACAACTTGAATCTTAAACAACGTATGAACTTTAAGGGATGAACAGATACCTGCCTTATTCTCATTCGTTAACCGCTATTCTCGGTTCTGTTTTGCTAGTTTTCTTAGCGCAAGGAACAGGAATAGCTCAAATCTCTCCTGCTGAGTCTTCTGGCGAAGCTGAGCTGTCTGACGACTTGACTGCTGCTTATTTACAGCCGCTATCCCTCCCTGAGCGAGTCTTCCGACCCTATTACCCGCCGTTATCCCTATCTAATCTGCCGCCTCCAACACCCATCTTCCCCGAAGCGGTGGCTAGGATGCAGCTAGTAATTCGACTCGGGCAGCGTCGAGTGTATGTCTATAAAAATGACGAGATTTTTGTTAGCTACCCGATCGCAGTGGGTCGAGCGGGATGGGAAACGCCTACAGGGGAGCATGAAATTATTAGTATGGTTCAGGACCCAGGATGGCAAAATCCATTCACAGGCGAAGTGATTCCTCCAGGACCTAGTAACCCTCTGGGTGAACGATGGATTGGGTTTTGGACAGATGGGCAGAACTATATTGGGTTTCATGGCACACCTAATACTCAGTCTGTTGGACGAGCGGCTTCTCATGGCTGTATTCGGATGTATAACGAAGACGTACGCGCCCTATTTGAAATCGTGGCGTTAGGAACTCAGGTGATTGTTGAGCCCTGATTGCGTGTGGCAAATCACACGACTCGTGGAAGTCTTTCCACTCATCCTCAAGGGTTTATGAATTTTTTACTTAGTCTTTCCTATGGCACTGATGCGAACGGAGGCACTCGGGCAAGATAAATGATATGGCAATCCCAGATGGATTGTGAGCGGTGGGGCGGGCGGCGCCCGCCCCACCGCTCACATACAATTCACAAGCGATTTAGGATCGCTATATAGATTTTCTATTTTAGATTTTCATTTATTCATAAGCTTTATTGATTATGACTATTCCGGCCTATCCTTTGGTAGCGATCGCCCGCTCCTCAGATGCTCATAACATCTTGGGGAAACTGCCGCTCGAAGCACGGGAATGGGTAGAAAGCCTGTCTTGGCAGCAGCGACGGTATGTTCTTTCTCTATGTCATTTCATTTGTGCTGCCTCACCCCAAGCTCAAGCTGAGTTTCTAGATAATTACACAGCCGATGGGCTCGTTTCTAAAAAATTAGAAGACCGAGACACCCGTCAGAGGGTAACGAACTACTTACGACACCTTCGAATTGACACAGAATTAACGGCAACCGTCTTGCGGCGATACATCCGTCAGTTTTATGTTCACTCTGCTCAAGATGCGCGTCGACAGCCCGACTTATATTTAGAATCTGCTCTGAAGCTCATCTTTAACACTGAAGAACGCAACAATGTGTTTAATTACGTTCTAGGGTTTGAACTGTTTCGCATGCTGTTTTGCATGAGTTGGCAGCAGCATGAGCGGCTCTATCGCCTCCAGCGAAACCAGGAGGATTTTATCAACACTTACATCAAACCAGTTCAGCATACGCATCGAATCAACG
>DBGGTD010000225.1:0-5055 GCA_051162585.1 Elainellaceae cyanobacterium | reverse complement strand
TTGGAATATTGACAGAAAAATTCTCGCGGTTGTTTGCTTTATCCGCGCAAACAAACTGAAAATTATGCCCTAGCGCTTTTGCAATGTAATAGTAATAAGTCTGCATCTTTTTCATTACCTGTAACTCCAGCACATTGACGCAATCAGAAAACAAGATATGGGTAAGCCCACCACCATATGCACCCACGACTGTTTCTGCATCATAGAACAACTCGATTTTTTCCTGTAACGAATAGTCTTCCAAGCAATAGCGCCGGAATCCAAATTTCTCTAGTTCCACAAAAAGTTCTGATTCGTTAAGAATGTGACGTTTTTTCTGCCCGATTGCCGATTTCTTCCGTGAGATATAGATTCGGTGGCATTGTTTAGAAGGGCGCTGGGGCAGAAACGTTTCTCGCAATTTCTGGATATAGGCAGCAGGAAGATATCCTGAACCAAACTGAGTCAAGAATGTGGGTAGAATCAATTTTTCGAGGTGATAGAGCCGCCCTGGTTCTAGCCGAACTCGTTTAACATTATCAGGGATAAGTCGGGGCACCATTAAGGTTTCTACCTCAGCCAGAGGTTCAGCATAGAGAAGCTTGATCTCATCGAGTTGTGCATAGTCTGGATGATTTAGTAAAAAGCAGCGAGGAACGAGATCAATAATTTTGTGGTAATACCCATTCGGTAGCCCTTGATAGATACTGGAATAACCCGAAATCTTTTCAATCGGTGCGTCTAGGAATTTGCGACGAATAAAGTCTTTATTGAGGAATCCACCCGCCATGGTGATTGAATCCATGTTCGGATAGAGAGACTCTGAAAAAATTTTGCGGGACTGGGTCATGACAACACCATTGCCAGGCTCATAGAGAACATTCTCAGCAATCGTTGAGTACATGTCATGAGTGGTGTAAGTTTCCCTTTCTAGATATTTGAAGGGATCGTCAAACGTTGGCATCATCTTGACTTCAGGCATCGCTATTGTTTCTGCTGGCAAATACCGCTTAATGTGATCAGCTCCATATTCTTGATTAACTGTAGTTTGTTTTAATAGTAGTCTGAGGCAGGGATTCAGCAAGAAATAGTTGTACCAAGGGCGCATGAGGGGCTTAATGGTGTTGCTTATACTCCCGACGGTTTGATGAATTGACGCCATGGCTGATTCCATATAAACTTCTTCAAGTTTCTTAAATCGGTGAATGCTGCGATCGCCAACATTAAGCAACGGAGAGAGGCTGGTTCAACAAGGCTAAGCAAAAGTCAGCAATGAAGTCAGCAATCCGCTGCTGAGGTTGGTAGAGATGGTTAAGATAGTAACTTGTGTAGGTAAATCCATCATCGAGTCGTGGACCATCAGGCAACACAAGTTCAATCTCTTGATCAAGGCTTTGCATTGCCATTTGCACTTGCTGAGCTAGTTCGCGAATGCTCAGTGTGTCTGGTCCTACAACGTGCAACAACGGATAATCTTCAATTTTCTCAGTTGCTACCTGAATCACTTTGCATAAGTCCTGGATTGAAATGAAATTACGCTGCTGATATCCTGGCGTTTTCAGAACAATCTTCTTTTCCTCTATTGCTTCTCGACAAAATGCTAAAGGAGTCAATGTCCAGCGGCGACACTGCTGAATATTTGCTGGGATGCCAAAAAAGTTGCTAGGTCGTAATACCATCCCCTTCAGCTTGCCCTGGCGAATGTAAAGATTTACATATTCCTCAGCTAAACGATTAGTAAGTCCATAATCATTACTTGGTAGTGGAAGCGTTGTTTCATCGATAGTTCCTTGAGGTGAGCCAAAGACATGAAACGTAGACAAGTAGACAAATTTAGGAATGTCATTTGCCACGCAAAAGTCTAATGCTGCTCGCGTTCCCGCTACATTCTGATAAATACTGCGATAGGGTTCTTGCCGGCACACCACTTCATGAGCGGCAGCGGCGTGAATGAATAAGTCAGCCGGAACCGACAGAGGTGCCTGAACAATAGTCTCTGGCTGATCTAAGCTAAAAGGAATATCCGCGTCAGCATGTCGTGTAGCCTTTAGTACTTGCCAGCCTTGCTTTACAAAATACTCATGAGCAATGCGTCCGAAATATCCATTAGCACCGGAGATGATAACTGTTTGACGTGTCATAGTTATACAACAGCAGGAGAGCTGCAAATGAATGGGCTTTGAAACTCGCTGAGCGATCGCCAACCACTGTCCTTCTCCGAAATGATGGGATCATGGCTTGGCCAGTTAATGCCAGCGGAATTCCATAGAATGCCATGCTCGTGCCCAGGTGCATAAACCGTAGAAACTTGATACATTACGACCGCGTGCTCACTCATAATATAAAAACCATGAGCCAAACCGGGTGGAATATAGACTAAATTTCCTTGCTCTGCGCTGAGATGGAAGGTAGCATATTGACCATACGTAGGAGAGTCAACTCGCAAATCGACAACTGCATCCAAAACTTCTCCTTGAACGCAGTGAACAAGCTTTGTATGCTCCTTAGGTGGAACCTGGAAATGTAACCCTCGTAAAACATTTCGAGGTGAAACTGAATAGTATGTCTCAGCAAAATGAGACTCTAATCCATGCTCAGCGAAGATATCTTGATGAAAGGTTTTTACGAAGCGTCCCCGATGATCTTCAAAAAACTTGAGTTGGATTTCATAACAACCTGAAATTTGTGTCTGATTAATTTTCATAGAAAAACGCTCCAATCAATAATCGAGATTTCTACTGAGCAATCCATGGAAGTCCTCAATGTTCTCTGGGGATTCTTTCCTCAGGCTTTGCTCCGTTAATGAAATAAATGGATCGGTACAAAACCCGAATTGAAGTTTCGGCACCACAACCGAATTCTAGGAAAACTGGACTGCCTTACTTGTTACGCTTTGAACCGCTTGAGAGCTGAATTCTGTCTGCGTTGTGGGATTGGTCCAGCTCCATTCGGCTTCATACTGCTGAATTTGTTGCAACGTCAGTTGTTGGAATGCTTCTGTATCAGAGTATGATAGCTGATTGGCTTGACGATACCATTGCACTGTTTCTTGAATAGTGCGTTCAAAGCCCCAAACCGGCTGCCACCCTAGTGAGTGAAACGCCTTGTCAGTAACTAGATTTAGCAGCTTTGCTTCATGCACAGCTTGAGGATCAGATTGATCCAACCATTCTCCTGGCCAATGCGATAAGATTTGGTCTACTAAGTTTTTTACCGAACGGTTAGAGGTCAGGGCTGGACCAAAATTAAATGCTGTTTGTAATGATTGAGATGGAATAGTTGAATCCTCTGCCGTGAGTTGTTCAAATAGACGTTGAGCTAATAGTAGATATCCACCAAGTGGTTCTAGTACGTGTTGCCAAGGACGGGTTGCGTGCGGGTTACGTACTGGGATGGGCTGATGCCGTGAAAGTGAGCGCATCGCATCAGGCACAATTCGATCTTCGGCCCAGTCACCTCCGCCGATAACATTTCCTGCACGGGCGCTAGCAACAGCAACACAATTCTGGGGAGTCTCAAAGAATGATTTGCGCCAAGAAGCAATGGCAAGCTCGGCAGATGCTTTACTAGAACTGTAGGGATCATACCCCCCTAACGGATCATTTTCGCGATAGCCATAGCCCCATTCGCGATTTTCATAACACTTATCTGTTGTGATGAAGACGCCAACACAAGAATCAGTACAAGATTTGAGGGCTTCTAGAACATTAATTGTCCCTAACACATTAGTCTGCCAAGTGCTCACTGGATGAATATACGAACGTCTTACCAAGGGTTGAGCTGCTAAATGTAATACGATGTCAGGCCGACTCTGCTGAATCAGACCTTGTACAAGCGATGCATTTCTCACATCACCAATATGGTGGTCAAGCTCAATGTCCAATTTTAGTTGTTCAAATAGCGATGGCTCAGTCTCGGGGTCTAAGCTCAAACCAATCACATTTGCGCCTAAATGTAATAGCCATAACGAAAGCCAAGATCCCTTAAATCCAGTGTGTCCGGTGACTAAAACCCGCTTACCTTTCCAAAATGAATTCATTACCACACTTTCCACAATGCTTTATCAGAGACATACAGCTTATTCAAAAGCTCTAGTTCGCGATAGGTATCCATGCATTGCCAGAAGCCATCATGTTTATAAACTGCTAACTCGCCCAATGCTGCTAAGGTTTTCAACGGTTCGGCTTCAAACACAATCTCGTCACCTTGGATTAAGTCAAGGACCTTACGATGCAAGACAAAATAGCCACCATTAATCCAACCTTCACTAGTTTGAGGTTTTTCTTGAAAGTAAGTGACCAGGCTATCTTCAATGACAAGTTCGCCAAATCGAGATGGCGGGCGCACTGTTGTCATGGTGGCTAGTTTGCCATGACTATAGTGGTATTCAAGTAACTTAGAAATATCTACATTACAAACCCCATCACCATAGGTTCCAAGCAGAATTTCGCTATCCATCTTATCGAGGTGGGATGCCAAACGCTTCAGTCGGCCACCAGTCATGGTTTCTGGGCCAGTATCGACAAGCCAGATTTTCCAATTCTCTTCATGTCCATTGTTGAGCTTGGTGATTTTTTTATCGCCTAGCTCTAGCAGAACGTCATTGTGATTCCAATCGTAGTTGAAAAAGTAGTCACGAATCATTTCCCCCTTATATCCTAAGCACAACATGAAGTTTTGAAAGCCATAGTGAGCATAGGTTTTCATGATGTGCCAAATCATCGGGCGATCGCCCACCATAACCATTGGTTTTGGTCGAAATTCTGTTTCTTCTTTTAATCGAGTTCCCTTGCCGCCGCACAGAATAGCAACGGGAATATTAGAAATATCAGGTGTGCTGGCCATATATTTATTCAGTTCCTATAGTAACAAACGTGCAGGTAAGTCGGTGGTCACAATTAACTATAGAATCCATAAAACCCTGCGCTGCCTGCGCAGGCAGCGCAGGGTTTTGAGTTTGGTTTTTAATTGTGCCGAGGTACTTATTCCTCGGAAGGTAACAATCTCTTAGGTGACTATATTGGGCGAATATAATGCAGGTTTAAGCCACATGGAATCGATTAATAAGTAATAAAC
>DBGGTD010000224.1:0-9340 GCA_051162585.1 Elainellaceae cyanobacterium | reverse complement strand
TATTCGATTGCCTAGGTATCAAATGCACTATTTAGGTATCAAATGCACTATTATTGAAATGTTCAATAATTTAGCGTTTACTACGTTGCTACCACATAATCCTTGTGTACGGAGAAATAAAGTATTAACTTTTTAACTATTTAGTTGATATAGTTTCTGATCGATAGAATTGCACTAGAATAAGTCAATTTGATGACTAAAAAGACAAAAACGATTCAGATCGCTGTCAGTTTTGATTATGGCATTCTTGCTCCTGACCAGCGCTTTATAGTGCAGCAACGCACCGGACAGATTCGAGAACAGTTACGTCGATCGGCACAAGACATTTGGGAAATCGGACAAAAACTGGTGGAGGTGCGCGACTGCCTGAAATATGGACAGTTTAATACCTGGCTGAAAGCAGAATTTGGGTGGAGCCGTCGCACTGCTTACAATTTCATTAATGTTTATGAAACATTCCAAGATTCTGCAAATCTTGCACAGGTCGATATTGCTACGTCTGTGCTGTATCTACTAGCCGCACCCTCTACGCCAACAGAAGTTCGTGAGGAGGTGCTAAATCGTGCGAAAGCCGGGGATAAAGTGACCTCCGGGGAACTGCGCCAGGCGATTAAGGAAGAAAAGGATTCATGTCAGGTGCTTAAAGAAGATATACTATCACTCGCCGAGACTGACTCATCAGCGAAATCACTCAGACCGACTGCTCCTCGGTCTGACATCGTCAAAATCATCCCCAAATCAGCCGTAGCTGCTGAACCTCTGCCGATCGAGACTCAAGCGATTGAGGTTCCATTCAGTAAGGTTCTGGCATCTCCTCAAAGTACAGTCTTTGAGTCCGGTTGGTACTCTCTGGAAAACCGTCATTTCCTATTTTGTGGTGATACGGCTTCAGAGCAATTCGCTCAACAGGTTCCAGAAGCGACTTTTGCCCTGGCGATTACGTCCTATGATTGGGATCATGAATGGTTGATTGACGGAGCCAGAACCTTGACGGTTTTGCCTGAATCAGATGTTGAGAACAAGCTGATTGAACAATTGTTGTTGATGTTTTCATCTCCGGGGGACATCGTCATCTTCCCTTGGCTACCCAGTCAGGAGATGCTGGTCATTGCCGATCGGCTAGAGCGGCAGGTATATGCGGGTGATCCAAACCCGGAACGATGCCAGAGGGCTATGGCTTACGCTGGCTTAGCTGTAGAAAAGATTAATCGATAAGCTGGGTGGGATACTGCCAAAGGTGGAATTGTAGCGGATTGGCGGTGTCCTGGGTGGTAGTGCGATCGCCTTCCACTGCCACAGCACCGACATAGCCGGGTGCTAATCTCAGGTTCTGTAAAATCCAGCGCTTTGCTTCTTGAGGATTCCACTGCACAGTCAAGAGAACGGCAGGTTCTCCAGGAATTAGCGCCACTTCAACGTGGTCTAGCGGAGTTGAAAGTCCCAGCCCCCTGGCTTTGAGATAGGCTTCTTTGCGAGTCCAGGCGGTGAAAAACGCCTGACACTGGAGATGACTGGGCAAGGTTTGTAGTACTGCAAGTTCCCTTGGGGTCAAGCATCGCTCTGCCATTCCACTCCACAGTAAGTTCGGGCGAATGCCTTCGATATCCACTCCGATCGCTCGATCATGGGTCACAGCATAGAGTGCCCACCCCTGAGAATGGGACAAGTTGAACTGCAATCGTTTCCCACCTTGCGCTGCAATCAGGGCAGGCTTGCCGTTAACTCCATAGCAAAACCGCAGTGCTTTAGCGTCGAAGCCAAGATAACGGCTCAAAATTATTCGGAGCAGACTTCGAGCCACAATGAAATGCGCTTGGTCTTTCTCAAAATGAAATTGATCAGCCCGCTGACGTTCATCCTCACTCAGATATTGATAAAGCTGCCAAACCTGCACCTTTTCCCACTCTAGGGAAGCGCACCACACATGAACCTCATGCTGACCTAAGGTGAGTGGAGTGGGCGGAGGAAGCCATTGGTTAGGGGCTGCGATCGCAACGTTGATCATCAGTGATTTGCAAATGATAAAAGGCAAAGGACGAGAGACATTGCGGTTATTGAAATTGGATGAGGGTTTGACTCAGGGATTGCATCAGCAGAGACTGAGCGGTGTGCAGGAAAAAGTGATCGCCAGGAAACATTTCCAGGGAGAAGGCAGTACAGGTCTGCTCTCGCCAGGCTTCTAGAATCTTACAGCAGACTTCTGGATCGTGTAAGCCCCCAAAGGCTGTAATGGGACAATCGAGTGTTAGCTCTGGTATGTAGGCATAGGTTTCCAGCACAGCGAAGTCTGCTCTGAGGGTAGGCATAAGCAACTGCATCAATTCGTGATTTTGCAACACGGCTTCAGGTGTGCCATTGAGACGACTCAACTCCTGCAAAAATTCAGAATTAGGTAGGGTATGAATGGGCGGATCTAGATCAGGCACCTGGGGAGCGCGACGACCAGAAACGAATAGATGAGAGGGGTTGCGCCCATAGGTTCTGCGGAGCAGCCGCGCTAGTTCAAAACTAACTAGTGCGCCCATACTGTGACCGAAGAAGGCAAAGGGTTTGTCGAGGTAGGGTAGCAGGAAAGG
Source organism: Elainellaceae cyanobacterium (assembly GCA_051162585.1). Classification (GTDB taxonomy): domain Bacteria; phylum Cyanobacteriota; class Cyanobacteriia; order CAZCXK01; family CAZCXK01; genus DBGGTD01. The sequence continues at coordinate 6,764 of DBGGTD010000224.1, read as the reverse complement.
TGCGATCGCCCGCACCAGTGGTAGCATCCGGGTAAAGGGGTTTTCCCGCATCCGGAGTCCTCGTCCCGGTAGTTCGATTGGACAAAGCTCAACCGTTGCTGGTAGCTGATCTGCCCAGCCGCGAAAGGTAAACGCACTGCCCCCGGCATAGGGAAAGCAAAATAGCCGAAGGCTGGCATGAGGATTGGGTTGGGGACAAGTTACCCAAGCGTTGGAGGAGGCGATCGTCATAATTGATCGATTGTAGGTATAGACCCGATTTAGGCTTGGTTCTGAGCTGCTTCTTCCATTTTTTGGCGGAGGCTCAAGGGTCGCATATCCGTCCAAACTTCTTTCACGTATTCCAGGCATTCAGGCTTCAGTCCCTCTTTGCCCGCATCCCGCCAACCTAGCGGATTTTCACGGTGGGTTGGCCAAATGGAATATTGTTCTTCGTGATTGATGACAACCTTATAGATCGTAGTGTCTTCGCGATCATCTTGCATCATGATGGGTCTCCACGAGATTAAAGGAAAGCACTATTTGGATAGCGTGTCAGCCGGTGAGAGTTCGGCGATCGGTTCGAGATGACCTTGACCCTCCAGGGTGGCTAAATCAATATCCGCAACGCATCGGACTTTGACATAGTTTAGAATCAGTTCACCCACGAGACGAACCCTCCCACGTTGGTTCTCGAAGTCAGCTTGGCTGAGGTCACAAGCCGTGCGATTGAGCCGGATACCTAATTCTGTGCCGCCGCGGGTATTCGTGAATTTGATGTGGACGTGTCCCAAATCAATCCGCTCCTTCAAAGCATCTGCTGTTTTTTCTGGTCGCAGGCTCACTTCAACGGGATGGTTTCCTTCTGATAAGCGTTGGACGAGTTCATTCATAATTGTCTTCCTCAGAGAAATTATTGGCTATTGAGAGTTGCCTTGATGGGCTGCCGCGTTGGATTCGACGGGTTCAGAAGCATAATCTGGAATTTCAAATCCTAGAACTATGTGACAGAAATCTTTCCATTCCGGCGTCACTTGGTCAAAGATAATATTTTCATCCTTGAAAATCCCATCGGTGACGACATAGTTTTCCTGTAGGTAAAGGAAGTCCTCCTCGGTTAATATCCGATTCACTTCAACTTCTGTACCATCAATGTCTTGCTTTTCCGTTCGGGTATTTTCGCTGCGCTCCGTCCATTGACTAAATTCGCGTAAGCGTTTAATCGGGTAGGCTTTGCAATATTTTCCCATGGTTGCCATTGATGCACCTCGTTTTTAACAATCTCGTTTTTAACAATATAGTTACAACCGTTCTCAACTACCTCTGGAGTAATAAAGCGTATACGATCTCTGCAACCCCCAATGATTCCCACTCCACTCAGTTAGCCTGAGTCAATTACTACAACCGAGCTTAGAGCTTGAAAGTTTCCAACCAGAAACCTCTAGGCAATACCTATCCCTCAGCTGCATAGGAATTCAGTTACTAGGAATAAAGAAACCTCGTTTACTAGGAATAAAGAAACCTCGTTGCGATGTATTCCTGATTAATACGCACCCGAATCGTACAACAAGTCGAGTGGATTCAGCAACACCTACTTGCAAATTTTATTCATTAAGTGTACTCTTCGAGTATGCAACCATACTTGCCCAATAATTATCGCTAGAGATGTTGTGAATGTAAGTGTCGGAATCCTCGAAGCTCTTTCCAGATCAAGTTCTCAGGGGGTTTAACGGAGTCCCTTGAAAGCTAATATTAGTGAGGCTTTCAGCGATTTTCATCACTATTTCACAATAAGTCTATTTTAGTAAGGACTTCACTGAGCTTCAGTGATTTGTCAGTTTGAAAATAATTGCGAACGCCTTTTTTACAAGGTTTCCAGAGGTGCCGATTTTTTAAGGTGAGAATTGCTGATATCTGACTTGTAAATGCTATCGTACTATGGGAGTATATAACTGCATGCAAAGTTTGTGAGATTCCTGAATTCGCTGAAGTCGATGAGCTATGAGCCTTTCTAATCTAAAGGAGTCAAAGTCTGGGATTAGATTGCTTTAGGCTCTATATCCCTCTTGGTGTTCTTCAAGTGGATGTTGCTCGATTGTTTTCTAGCTGCGTTTCGACTGCTCCGATTGTCTGATTGGTATTTATTCGAGGGTGAAGCCGCTTTTTGTATGTCACTGAAGGCTGCCTGGTCTACCCTTGCCTAGTCGGTCGTTGTGTCATTTCAAGTCTGTTGAGATGCCGAAGGCATTGATTTAGTTGTTAATCTACTTACTTAAAGTATCGGCAGGTTCCTCATTTTAGGTAAATTGTTCACCTTTTTGTGCAGCGCCAGATGGATGGCTAGTTGTGCAAAATTTGCACAAGTTCAATTCTTGTATTGCTCATTGCGCGTATCGCCGGATTAGCTTGTTGAGCGTTGCATAATAGAGATTACGATACGCTCTCAGCTTATGGATTGTCCACATTGCCACAGTTGTCACGTCGTCAAGGGCGTTGCAAAATCCCGAATGATATCGAACGTAATAGCGTCGCTTGGCAGTCAATATCTTTCACCTTTTGTGCAACGCCGCTGATTTACTATCTCAAGCATCGTCACCTTCCCCAGATCGCCTAAATCATTCTGCTTCATGCAACGCCCTCAATCGCCTCGGCTATCGCTTGCGTCCTGTCGTCAAAGCCAAACCCCAAAAAAACTGCCCGAAACGGACTTGATTTTTGAAAACCTTCAGGCCAAAGACCAGCAGGCTATCGCGCAAAACGCAGTTCGCTTGAGTCTCGACTGCAAAGCGACAGTATCTCTCGGGGACTACTCACGTGGAGGCAAAACGCGGGGCGATACTCAAGCCTGCGACCACGACATGGGCAGCAAGGATAAGTGCATTCCCTGTGGCGTGGTGAACGAGGACCGCGGCGATCTGTATCTCGAATTTGGCCGGTCTTACAAAACCAGTGATTTCATTGTCGATGTGCTGGAACACTGGTGGGCGCATCTGCCGCCCTCTACCCGACAGGCGCTGCCACAGATTCAACTCAAATTCGATAACGGCCCCGAAAGCAGCGGGGTTCGCACCCAGTTTCTCAATCGCCTCGTGTCCTGGGTTGACCGAATTGGCAAGCCCCTCCAACTGTTTTACTTTCTGCCTTTACTTTAATCCACTAAATTAGCTGTGTCACGCCACTAGAAGCGTTTGCTAATCAACAAAGACAAGCCAAACTGGCATTAAAATCCTTTGGAACTGTATAGGAGACATCTCATGGTGCAGAAATTGGCGGGTAACACTTAGTCCTTAAACGGTTTCCCGTGCCGCCAGGTGAGCCTCGATTTCTGAACGCGATCGCCACACCGGTCGTAATTCTTGACGCGCCAGGAACTCTAGCTGATCGCCGACATGTGGGGAATGGGGCTGCGTCGCATTGCCGTAGCTAGTCAACACCATCGCTCGCACTGGATCAGAGAATTCGATTGCCGCGATGTAGGTATCTCCCTGAACAGCTCGGAAGCGCTCATCCTCATCCGGAGCAAATCTAAGCACTCGAAAAATGCCTAGGTCACCCGGTCCACCATTGGCAGGGAAATCATACTCTCCCACGCGCACCCGGAAGACGTCACCCCAGGATACGTTTAGTACACCATACTGAGCTTCAACCTCAGCGGCGGCTGTCTCCAGTGCCGCGACTGCCTGCTCTGGATCAGCTAAGCCATCGGGCGTGGTCAGCGGTGCGGTTTCATCCCAGGGAATAGCAAACCACTCAGAGTCGCCCATCGCTTCAGCCCAGGCAGCAAACAGGATGGCTCCTCGACTGTCGGCATTGGCTCGGCGATCCCAGTTTGACAGAAACTCAGCAGCCTGCTGGGCCAATTCTCCACCTTGCTGCTGGACCGCTGGAATCAAGTCATCGAGCAGGCGATCGGCTAGCTCCATCAGGGTGGAGTGTTTGTAAGTGACGAATTCTTCAAAGGAGATAGCCTCATCTTCTGCTAACATCCGCGCCGAGCGCTGTGCTCGAAATCCCATTGCATCGCGTGGGGCCATATAGGCAGGATAATTGGCTGGATCGAGGCTCATCGGAACAGTAGTAGTCCAGGGTGGATCATTGGCATTTTGCAGCCAGCCACTGGTTGGATCAACCACACGGGGGAGGTCATTGTAAGGATGAATTTCAGTCCACAATGTGTTGGAAGTATTACCCGGAATCAGCTCAGTCCAGTCCTCAAAATTGCCCTGCGATCGCACCGGCACCTGACCGTTGAACAGATGCAGGATATGACCTTCGCGATCGGCATAGAGAATGGTAAACATGGGAATTTGCAACCGTTGGAGCGCGGCTTCAAACTCTACTAAATTGTTAGCTCGTGCCATTTCCCACCACTGTTCCAAAGCACCCGGCTGATCGAGACCAACCACCCGCAGAGCGATAGCGGCATCATCCGTTTCAGCCACGACAGGGCCATGCACCGAGCGACGGATTGTCAGAGTTTCGTTCCGTAGAGTGCCGTCTGGCTGCTTCAACTTCAGGTTTTGAGTGTCTATGGCAAAGGCACGTACTTGGTTATCGAATTGGTAGCCCCCCTCAGCCAGCTTTAGCTCATAGGCATCCCAGCCATCATAGGTATTGACGGTATGGGTCCAACCCAGGTTATCGTTGAAGGCGATCGTGAGAACCGGAATGCCGACAAGGCTAGCACCATAAGCATCCATATCAGGAGAGGCGAGCTGTGCTTCATACCAGAGGAAGCGGTCAAACCAAGGCAAGTGAGGGTTAGCCAACAGCATGGCATGGCCGCTGGTGGTGTGGGAAGGCGCGATCGCCCAGCCATTCGACCCTAGCTCCGATCGCGCCTGAATCGCTTGAGTGAGAAAATGAGTAGACGGCGTTTGGGCGTGCTCTAAGAGGCTATCAATCTGCTCTGAGTCAACGATAAAGGTGAAATGTAACACCCGCTGCATGTGAGCCAGTAAATCCACACCTGTGATGGGTAGAACGCCTTCCATTTCGTCATCAATCTGCTCTGGATGGGCATCGACATAGGCATTGACACCAGCGGCAAAGGCATCGAGATAGGTACGAAAGGTTGGGTTTTGCGCTTCATACCAGTTCTGGGCACGGGCAGGAATTCCAGTTGTGCGCACCCAGCGATCGGATTCCACCTCGTCTTCACCCCAATATTCAGCGGCACGTCCTCGCGCTTGTCCATATAGCTTCAGGATGAGATTTCCATGACTCTGCGTTTGTGCCCATCCGAACGCATAAAAAAGCTGTTCATCATTGTTGGCAAAAATATGGGGTACTCCATAGGTATCCCACAAAATTTCGGTCGGGGCTAAATTAGGAGCAGGATTACTAGTTCCAGTCAGCAATAGCAAGAGGCAGCTCAAACTGAATGCCATGAAGCGAAACCAAACTTTGGGTAGACGCAACAGCAATCGCCATGACTGCCACGAATGGCGAAATTTAGCGAGATGAGCGAGATGAATGTGAGTCAAAAGCATTTAGTTTTCAGTCAGTGCATTCTGTAGAACAAAAACGGCAATCGAGCTGAACGGAGTTAACAACCATATGGATACCTCATTAAAAATCCTCAATTATGTGTCTTACATCGATCAGGATTTGAAATTTTTCTAATTGAGGATTACAGAATTTGCTTCGGCATCTTGAGTCAATGAGAATAGCAGGATTACCTTGGTAAAAAAGAGATGCGCGGAGTTGCCTCAAGCATGGAGGTTAATTAGTAGCAGTTGTGAGTGAACCGTAAGTACTGACTCGGTATAAAAAGTGGCATAAAACTGCTACAAGGGCAATAATATTACTGTTCATGACCTGTGGTATTTGCCATTTGCCCGAATTTTTAGCGATCGCAGATCTGACGGCAGTTGTTGTAAAGCATTAGAAGCATTACTAAGAAGTATTCTCATTAAGAAGGAAGTATTTGTGCTTGTCAAGATATTGAAATGTTAATTTTAGAAAAAGCAGAAGTATGCCGGTGTCACGGGAGACCTTATTTCGCCACAAGCTCACTGTCATATTAACCCGGCAATAAAAGAGAGTGCATTTTTTGAGATGCATACGCGATGGTCGGATGCTCAAAATAGGACTGCACCCGTTGGGGTAATTTCTGTAACGTCCGCAACTGAGACAACACTCTTGCTTTGAGTTGGCTGACGTTTCGACTGGGTGATTTGTCATGGACCCCTTGCTTGACATCCCCATTGAGATACTCGACTGGATTCAACTCCGGTGAGTAGGACGGCAAGAAAAATACCTCAATCTGGTCATGATGGTTCGCCAACCATTGCTTCACTCTCTTCGACTGATGCACCGGATGGCGATCGAGGATCCAAAATAACTTGCGCTCTCGCTGAGCAATCAAGCGCTGTACAAAGGTAATAAATATCTCTGAGTTCAACGTGCCCAGATATAGCATGAATTGAATCTGACCCTGATTGCTCAAACTGGCAATGAAGTTGACATGAGAGCGCTTCTTCTGGCTTAGCAGAACTTCTGGAGTGTGACCCCTCGGGCTGTAGCCTCGCCCCCGGTGGGCCGTCGAATGCAACCCGGACTCGTCTCCCCAAGCAATCTCCCCCCCTTGTTGGCAGGGCTAATTTATTGTCATGAAGGAAAGGTTAAACTAACTGAGATGTTTTGATGCTCTAGAGATAACCCTGAATTTGATTGAAGCCCTGCAACAAGTCGAAGATCCTCGCCATGCACGAGGACAGCGTTATCCCTTGTGGGTCGTGCTGCTGCTAGTGATTTTGGGGATGATCAGCCAGTGCCAAGGC
>DBGGTD010000223.1:0-4688 GCA_051162585.1 Elainellaceae cyanobacterium | reverse complement strand
CGTTAGAAATCAGCTCTCGTAGGAAAATTTCGTGATCTGAATAGAGCCACTTCTTGATAATCGGAAAAATGTTCTCAGTATGAATACTGATGTTGCCCTGTTCTAGAATCGTCGTCATAAGCTTTTTGGGTGCTGATAGACAGATGTAGAAATGATGTGGGGTGTGCCCTTAACTCTTAATAGTGAGCGATCGCTTCTATTCTAATCAGTAGGCGTTCCCGACTGGTGAGTTCGGATTTCCCTACCTAACTAAATATAGGTTTCAAGCCAGTTACCGTAGACATTATCGGATTTTTTACTTTCTCTCTTTATCTTCAAATGTAAGGTGAATCGCGCTGATTGCGCTGTGGCGATCGCACAACGATGCGAGTCCATCAGACTGATTCCAGTTGAACTATCTACGGCGCGCTAAGCGACTTGATTCTAAATCCCAGAAATATGAGATGTGAATGGACATCTCAAAGGAGGGCATATCGTGAAATCACAATTAGCCGATAAGGTGATCATCATCACCGATGGCGAAACCGCAATTGGTGCAGACATTGCTCAAGCGATGGCATGCCAAGGCGCTAAAGTGGTCGTTGGCGGCTCGGCTCAGAGTTTGGCAGGGAGTGTTGTTCATACGATCTGTGAGCAAGGTATGCATGCCACGCTTTATGACGGCGATCTGACCCAGGAAGCCCACGCACTCAACTGTGTCCAAACTGCTGTTGACCGATATGGGCATCTCGATATGCTGCTTACCAGCATCGAAGCCTATCCGTCAGTCATGTTGACGGAGGGGAGCCCGCTTGCCAATGCGGAGTGGATGCACACCATCTTGCGATCAACGTTTCTCATCAGCCACTACGCTCTGCCGTATTTACGACAGACATCTGGCAGCCTGCTAACCGTCTATTCAGAGCTTTGCACCGTCGCGTTTCTGCACCATGCGCCCCACGAAGTGGCTATGAAAGCATGGCTGAATGGCCTAGTTCAAGGGTTTGCCAGGGAACATGACGATGTAGGAGTTCGTGCAAACTTTATCTGTTCGCGGTTTCCTACCGCTGCTTGGACGGCTCAAGAGGCAGAGCATCGAGGTTGCATCGACGGGGCGATCGCCTCTGAACTGGGAATCAACCCTCAAGATGTCACCAATCTTTGCCAGTTCCTAGCGTCCGATACGGCACATTATGTGACTGGCGCAGTCTATACCATTCGAGACGACATTAGCGCATCACTGGATAATTTTATCCCGTATCAAAGCAATATGCATCAAGATATTCATCAATGGTTAGCCCCTGCCTAGATCGGGAGAACATTGGTAGCTAGTCGCCTCCAAAAATACCAATTCCCGATTTTGGATTCACAGACTTTTGGATTCACAGACAAAGACATTTTTTGTTTTGAAGCGGGAATTTCCTTTGCTCTGCGTTGTACGTTGCCAGTCTAAGATCTTTCGGCTTAGGGTTGGATTCTTAAAATAAAGCCAATATGATTGACCATGTCCAGACTTGCAAAATCAGGCTTCCAGTAATCCAAGAGGCGGAGTGGAGCATGAGAGTTTTATTGGTGGAGGATGATGAGCGCATCACCGACGCCTTGGCAGAAGATTTAACCGATCAGTATTACATCGTTGAAATTGCTCACGATGGTGAAACTGCTTGGAATTTGATCGAGGCGTTTAGCTACGATCTCATTCTGCTGGATATCATGCTGCCCCAGGTCGATGGCATTACTCTCTGTAAGCGAATCCGAGCGGCAGGATATGGAATCCCCGTCTTGATGTTGACGGCACGAGACACCGTAGATGATCGGGTGCTTGGCCTAGATGCCGGCGCTGATGACTATGTAATTAAGCCGTTTGACTTAAAGGAATTATCAGCCCGGATTCGGGCATTACTGCGGCGAGGCACCGATGTATTGCCCCCGGTTCTAAGCTGGGGAAGTTTGCGCCTTGACCCCAGCACCTGTGAGGTTTCGTATGGCGATCGCCCTCTTCAACTCAGCCCTAAAGAATATAGCCTGCTAGAGTTCTTTTTGAGGCATGGTCGTCGTGTCTTTAGTCGGGCTCAGATTCTTGAGCATCTTTGGTCGTTTGAAGAATTGCCTGAAGAGACGACTGTTAAGGCTCATATTCGGGGATTGCGGCAGAAATTAGAGTTGGTTGGGGCTCCTAACTTAATTGAAACCGTCTATGGCTTAGGGTATCGTCTTAAGCCTGAGCCATAAGAGAGTTTGATAATGCCCGATACCCATAACAGTGCAATGTTTCGCAACTTGCGCGATCGCTTGTTATTTTCCCAGTTGATGGTAATGGCAGCAATCCTTGCCGTGTTTGGAACAGGAGTTTATGGCTTCTTTATCCGAAGCTTGCATCGTCAGCTCGATAAGAAGTTGCTCACTCTTGCTCAGTCAGCGACGCCCGTGCTTGCCGAAATCGAGTCAAATGGGGATGAGTATCTAGATGGCGTCAATGAGGTGCCATGGCGTGATATTTTCAATCGCGATCGCCAAAGCCTGGAATGGTTTGATGCAGACGGGCGTCTGCTTGCCCATCGAGGTACGATTGAATTGACCCCGTCGCCCAAGATTGGCGCTCATATGCTGCTGACAACCTCGGCTGAGCAAACTCATGTGAGAGCCTATACGGTGTCGGTGTTTCAAGACAACCCAGGGGTGGATCAGCCGATTTTAGAAGGCTATGTGCGAGCAAGCCAATCGGTGCAAGATATTGAAACGGTTCAGGCACAACTGATTTGGGGGCTTGGTATGGGTGGGGCGATCGCCCTAGTGGGAGCGGGGGTAGGAGGGCTTTGGCTCACTCGACGATCGTTAGAACCTGTGGAAACCAGCTTTGAGCAGCTTAAGCAATTTACGGCGGATGCGTCTCATGAGCTGCGAAGCCCATTAACGGCCATCAAGACCTCCGTTGATGTGATTCGCAATCACCCGGAGCGCATTCATCCGAAAGATGCACGAAAACTAGCGGCGATCGCCAGCGCGACCAACCAGATGAGCCAGCTCGCCGATGATTTGCTATTTTTAGCTCGTGCCGATGTGCCAGTGGTTGCTGAGATTCAACAAAAACCGATTCTGCTGCCTGAGGTGTTACATGATGTTGTTGAACTCTTAGACCCTTCTGCCCATGCTAAGTCGATCGCTCTGACCTGTCAGTGCCGTGTCACAGCCATTACGCTTGGCGATCGGGGACAACTCTATCGACTGTTCTCAAATCTGGTTCATAATGCCATTCAATATACGCCAGACGGTGGCAAGGTCATGGTCACGCTAAGCCAGGTCAATTCTCGAACCGCCTTGATTCAGGTGGAAGACACAGGAATTGGCATTGCGAAAGACCAATTGCGGTTTATCTTTGATCGCTTCTGGAGAACCGATCGAGCGCGATCGCGGCGACATGGGGGCACAGGGTTGGGGCTTGCAATTGCTCAGGCGATCGCGCAACGGCATGGCGGCAAGATTAGCGTTCATAGCCAATTGGGCAAGGGAAGCTGTTTTCAGGTGCGACTGCCTATTAATTCGGGAATCGAGCAAAAACCTAAAGAGATTCTCGAATAGTAGATAAACGGAGAAGGTGCACTCCTATAGTAGAGTCTGGTTTTCGTAACATGCAGCTAGCAGGCGATCGCAGCTTAGCTACATGCATCGAGGACGTTGGCTCTGCCTCACACGATTGATATGAAAACACTGGAGATCTTTTGTGATGAACCCAACGATGTGAGCATCTGCCCGCAGCGTTTTAAATTAACGCTGACCATAATGCTGATCATATCGTTGCCCTAATTCAAAGACCTAATTCAGACGCCAATTGTAGGAGATGCAGGAGAACAAAGACCATGACGTCTAACCAGCTTAAGCAATTTGCAGCACTCACCTTCCGCATTCTTGTGTTAGTGGCGATCGCCCCTTTCATCGTCGAATTTGTCGCATCTTTACCGTAGTTTATTGAGTAACTATCAGTCAGTCGGTATTATTAGCCATAAAAAAATTAGCCCTTATAAAGTTATCCGTGGCCTTTGAAACGTCATAGGGTTCCCGACATAACGAATCGTCCAAAAGGTTTTCTAGAGTGCCAGAACCCTCAGCTTTTTAGAGATTTGGAAATTTGGATGACGTCAAACTGAGGATTGCCCTATGTTTTGCCATATAGCAATCCCAGATGGGTTGTGAGCGGTGGGGCGGGCGCCGCCCACCCCACCGCTCACACACAATTCACAAGCGATTTAGGATCGCTATATGTTTAAAAGTATTAACTAAGCGGGCATAGGAAAGTTAGGATGGAGTCAGATGCATCAGAATATTTCCGTTAGTGTTTGTGTGCTGTAGTAGAAGTGTAAAGTTTGCTGTGGAGAAGCGATTCTAAGGCTTAACGCCCTAGGATTCAGGAGAGAGAACCGTTATACTCCAGTAAGGCACATTAAACAAAGGTTATTCGTTTTTTTTAGAATTGCTTAGGGCTGGATTCATGACCTCATTTGCCACATCGACTGTCAGAGCGGATTTGAGTGAACTTCGTCGGTTAAAGACCCTCTTGCCTCCTGAATTGAAAAGCTGGGTCACCATTGAAGGTGCAACATCTATTGATCCGCCTTTGGTTACTTGCGAAGAGATTGGAAAAGATCAGGTAGAAATTCAGATTGACCTGGTGAAATGGGAGCAACTGGCGCTCGATCAGCGAAATCTCCTGT
>DBGGTD010000222.1:0-3413 GCA_051162585.1 Elainellaceae cyanobacterium | reverse complement strand
GTACTGAAATCCGCCGACTGAGCCACTTAACCGAACGCTGAAGCGGCGTTTTGCCTGACGCGTATTCGCCGGGTTCAAAGACCTGACAGATTTTTACATCAGGCATTTCACTGAGTTTGACTAAGGCAGGCAATAGTTTCAACCCTTGCTGGGCGTTGGGCCCACCTGCAACCGGAACTAACCAGTGGTCGAAGGCGGCATCCCATGCCAATTTGACTAGAATAACTTCGCATGACGCTTGGCGAATGATGGTATCAACCACATCGCCAAAGACTCGTCCTGGCGTTGTATTACTCCCCTTCCAACCCATGAGCACGATGTCAATGTGACGCATCTTGATCGTTTCTAAAATGGCGTGAGCCGTGTCGTGCGCCACGCGAATTTGAGTATGAACTGGAATGTGCCACTCTCGACCCAATTGCTCAGCCTGTCGCAGGAGCCGACGACTATTGGTAATTCTCACAGGGGTTTCAGCCGGGGAGCTGATTCGAGGAACGATGACGACGTGCATACATTCCAATTCGTAGTGTCGCTCACGGGCGATCGCAGCTGCTAGCTTCAAGAGTGCCGATGCGGTTCGTGGATTGCGAATGAGCACTAATAGCCGCCCTTTTCCGACACTGGGCGATCGCGTCTGATAGACCAAGTAGGACGGTTCGGGTTGAGGCCCAACGGTTCGCGATTCGCCGCTTAGCTGATCTGATTCAGCACGAATGATATCAGCCCGGGTAATAATGCCGACGAGTCGTTGTCCATCGGTTACCGGAAGACGGCTGATCTTAAAGCGGTTTAGCAAATACAAAACATGACTCAACCGATCAACCGGGTGCACCGTTACCGGACGGAGGGTCATGATGTCGCTTAGGCACGCCCGATCGCGGTCAGTGGATTGAGGGGGCGATCGCGCCAGGTCAGACTGAGTGACGATTCCAACCAATTTGCCATCATCCACGACTGGAAAGCCTCGATGGTGAGATCGAGAAAACGCTTGCATCGCCTCGTTCAACGTCATAGAGCTTGACAGAGTTTCTACCCGCTGCTGCATGAGCGTTTCAGCCGTTAGCTCGGTGAGATGCCCCCCCTTCGCCATGTTTGCGGCTTCAATGTCAATGCCATTCCACGACAGTAGCCGGCTATAGAGAGAGCCTCCCCCCAGGCGATCGCCGATCAGACAGGCCACCACAGAACTGATCATCAGCGGCAAGACTAGGTTAAAATCAGTCGTCATTTCAAATACGATGACGATAGACGTAATCGGCGTGCCAGTAACCGCGCTAAAAAAAGCTCCCATGCCTCCCAAGGCATACGTGGTTGTCGATCCAATTCCCGGCGGAATCCCAAGCGATGCACCAAACAATGATTCGAGGCCGAGAGCAGACGTGCCCACTAGATAGCCTAATGCTGAGCCCAAAATTAGAGCAGGCGCAAAAATTCCGCCGGGGGCTCCCGAGCCATACGCAATCAGCGTTAGAAAAAATTTCACGACAAATGCGAGCAGGGCGATGCGCCATCCTACATCACTGATGCTCAGAAGTTCTGGTAGGCCGGTATTGTCGCGAAACGCAACTGGCAGCAAAATCGCAACTGCTCCTGACAGTAATCCGGCAAGTCCTACTTTCCAAGGCAAGCTCAACCGCAACACTCTGCGATTGAACGCCAGACTAAGAAAAATTCCTCGCGTGAAGACTGCCCCTAAAATTCCTGCTGCTAGCCCCAAAATTAGAAAAAATGGCACATCTTGCAGGGAAAAATTTACCTGAGATTCCACAACGGTAGGGTTTAGGCTCAAGCCTTCGTCTCCCAAGAGCCTCGCAACCACCGCACCAATAAACGACGCGAGAATCGCGGTGCCCAGAGTCAAATCAGAAAAATCTTGCAAAAATTCTTCGACAACGAATAACACGCCTGCAATGGGGGCATTAAACCCAGCGGCTAATCCAGCTGCAGCTCCAGCCGCAAGTAATTGACGCCGATATTGAGGTGATGTCGGAATCCATCGGTTAAGCTGTGCCGCCAGCGCAGCCCCCACATGCACCGTCGGACCCTGACGCCCCAAATTTAGCCCAGACCCCATTACTAGAATGACTCCTACCAACTTAACGAGTGCGACTCGCAAATTGAGGGGGATCGGCACACCAACTAGAGCCGCTTTGACTTGAGGAATACCGCTACCTGCTGCTTCAGGAGCCAACCGCTCAACCAGCAGGCCAGCCAGAAAACCTCCGACTAGACCGATGCAAGGAAGCACCCACCAGGCCCCGACTTCATACGACATTTGGATGCGCCATGCTCCCAGCCGACCAACGCTCTGTTTAAGCAAAACAGCGGCTAGACCAGACACTAGACCAATAATGCACGCCTCAAAGATGGCAAGCCGCTTTGGTCTCAGCAAGAAATATCGGATCTGGGTAGAGAAAAAAGAAAATTCCATGCCAGCGGTTCGATGCCTCAAACCGGCAAACGCTGACTCTATTGTCTACTATGACTGAAGGTCGACGCAGTATCTAAGTGAGGAAATTCGTTGGAGTTTTCTTTTACCAGGGATTGCCCACAATGGTGAATGCAGACCAGTAATAGGGGTGCGACAGTTCGCGATCGCCCACTTGTAAACTTGCTGACGGCAATACAACTCCTTGAAGCGCACCCGGACCATAGAGTCGGCCATCTTCGATATACACATCTCCCTGCGCCATTGCGAGTTGAGCTGCTCGCATCGCCTCCGCTTTGATGGGAGCCGTGCTGAGTGATTCGTAAAACTGGGTCATGAGGGCCGCCGTGGCTGCGTCGCTGACATACCATAAGCTAGCAACAGCGGTTTTAACCCCCGCTTGGACGGCTAATCCGGCGAAGCCTAGCTCTGCACGCTCGTCTCCAAGAGCTGTCCGGCATGCACTGAGCACCAACATTTCAACCGGCGGATCATTCAGCCCGAGCTGACGGATTTGATCAAGCTGCAGACGATCGTTCCAAAGCTGAATATACGAATCACTGACAGGACCCGCATTGAAATCGGCATGAGTTGCCATATGAACAATGCCAAATGGCTGCTCTCGACGGATTTCCTGTAAATTTTGGAGGGTTGCGCGTTCATTGAGAATGATGCGTCCACGCCAGAGATCGAGTGCTAGGGTTGAGACTTCAATCGGCACAGCAGGCAGAGGTTCTTGCCCCTGCGTACTTTCAGAAATGCCCATTGCTAGCATTTCGGTGTCTTTGATATCCACATACTGAGTGTCCGTCAGGCTCAGACTGGGCATCAGCCCGACACTGTAATCCTCGATCAAAAACGAATCGCCGTCGTGAAGTGCCGCAAACGGAAGCGATCGCAACCCAACATCTGCTAAGAACGTAAGATTGTTGATTTCTCGCGCTTCTAAATCAGCTTGAAGCGGCGCTATCATCCACTGATGCAG